>QHON01000018.1 GCA_003218815.1 Verrucomicrobiota bacterium | reverse complement strand
TCGGGCCACTGTCCACGCTCACGACAAAGCGTGCTGCGCGAATGAGCCAGATCAATTGGAGCAGCGAAGTTTGGTTGGTTAGTTCGATGCAATTTTCAGGCGGCTCGATCTTGTTCTGCGTTTGTCCGACAATGACCACCCGCGTGGGCAAAAACACACGGCAAAATTCTTCGATCACAGCATTCGAGAGCGATTTGCCACCGCCGCGGGCAAAAGGGTGAAGAAGAATGAACGGCGGATAGTCATCGAAACGCGGGAGCGGATCGCCTGTCGGGATTGGGCAGCGAACGGACTCGCCGACTGTGGCGCCGGCCGATTCCGCCAGCTTTATGTAACGTTCGACCGCGTGGGCGCGTCGATCGACTTTGGCGACGCGATGGTAGAACAACCGAGATCCTTCGCGTGCATCGCTCATACCATAAATTTCTCGCGCCCCGCTGATTTTTGCGATTAGCGCACTACGCAAGAGGCCCTGGAAATCGAGCGCGAGATCGGGCCGCAGGAGTTTGGTCGCCCTCCACCACCGGATCAAATTGCTTGTCGCACCGAGACCGCGAAATTCGCGACGGGGAAAGATGTGAACGTGGTTGATATCGGAATTGCCGCGGAGCAGTGGCGCGAATTCCGGATTGATTACCCAGTTGATCTCAGCACGGGGATGTGCGTCGCGCAGCAACGCCACCGCCGGAATGGTGTGGACGATGTCGCCGAGTGAACTGGGCTTGATGATTAGAATCGATTTCAGATTGCCAGAAGTAATCAACGCCCAATCGCAAGCCGCTCGGCAAGCAGCTGAGGCAGGCCGGCTTTAATGATCTTCTTTTGTGCAGTCGCCAGATCGTATTTCGCTCGCAGTTGTTCGACGATGTGGTTATCGATGTCGTAAACGCAGTAGGCCGCTCGCCAATTTCCATCGCGTGGCTGTCCAACGCTGCCCGTGTTAATGAAATATTTCTTGGTCATCTCGATGCGGAGATGTTCGGTCCTTTCCTGTCTTACACCGTTATCGTCACGAATAAATACCATCGGCACATGCGTGTGGCCGAAAAAACAAACGGTCGTGTGCTGATAGGTGAAGCTCGCGGCGGCGTCGAGATTGTTAAAGACATAGCCCCATTGCGCCGGCGTATCGAGCGTTGCGTGGACGATGGTAAAACCGCGCACCTGTTGCTGTAATCGCAAGCTGCGCAGCCATTCTTTGTCTTGCTCTGTCAAATTGCCGCGGGTCCACTCAATGGCGCGCTCAGCGAGTTCGTTAAAATCGGTCGAAGATTCGGAGAGCGATGCTTGCTCGTCGTGATTGCCCTTGACGATGGGGCAATCCATTTCGCGAATGCGCTCTACGCACTCATGCGGATTTGCATTGTAACCGACCACGTCGCCCAGACAAACAAAGTGTGTGCATTTGCGTTTGTGTGCGTCGGTCAGCACTGCCTCGAGTGCCTCCAGGTTGGCGTGGACATCACTAAAAATTGCGACGCGCATCGGATCGAAAACGGGCTACGGTGCACGGTCGGGAATTCGTTGATCCTGCGGGATTCCAAGTTTGTTTTCGAGGAATTTCAGCCGCGTGATCAAAGTCGGCAGCCGTTCCTTCTCACCCTCGTCGTAAATCTGGCGGAGGCGCTCGTACGCTTCGCGTTCCCGTCCCTCGCAGTAGGAGAGTTCATAGGCAGAGAAACGCTTCTCGTACCTTGGGGCCCCGGGCAAGGCTGCGGACTTAGCAAAAAATTCGGAGGCGCGCTCGTGATCTTTGTATTTTTCCTTATAGAGACGGGCCAGCGCTTCGTAGAGCTGCGGGCGATCGGGATTGTTTTTTATGCCGCGTTCGAGGAAATCTTTTCCGAGTGCAAAATATTCGCGTTGTGCTTTGACGCGCAGTGCGAGGCGTGGCTGGGCGCGATCGTTCATTGCGGCTACGCTTGCATTCCAAGCCATGTGCCATGCCGCCATGTCCCAAAACAAAATCGAGCGCGGTTGCAGCGTGGTGACGTGCCGGAACAACAGCAGCACCCGGCTCCATTCTGTCCGCTCCCAAGCGACATGTGCCTGAATGAAAAGACCATCGGCGACGATCGCCCGGAATCCACTCAACGCGGCAATGAAGCCAAGTTGTCCGAGTTTTTCACGCAGGTCGAGATTAAATTCGACCCCGCGAAAATGTTCTTGTCGATGGATGACAGCGAGATCCCGCTCGACTGGCAATTTAATCGCCCCGATCACGATCAGAGTTACGAGCACGAGAAGGAGACGCATTACAGCTCTTTTCCGTAAAAGACGAAGACAGCCAGCAATGTGTAGATCGTCGTATAAAAAGCTCCGAGGATGGCCGTCTTAAGAAAGACGCCCAGCGAGATCGCAGTCCCCGCGACGATATCGTCAACCAGATTAAACGCTTGCAAGTCGGGAAATAGCAGTGCCACGATCGCGAGGAAGACGTGCGTAATCCAACCACTGCTATGTTCCTGGAGCCAATATTCGCGCGCGGTCGCTTGCAAATGCCCGATGAAGTAAATAAAAGCCATGACAACAATCGTAAAGATGTTTGTCGTTGCGAAGGTTGATACAAAAAGCGTCAGCGCCGCGAGCAAACATGCCTTTAGATAGATGATGATAATTCCGGGAAAAAGATCGAGGTTGAGCCCGGAGGAGCGGACCGCGCGGAGCGTGTCATCAACCTGTTCACGCGGCGCCGAGGACATCTGGCGCAGGGTCATGTGCAGCACGCTTTGTTCACGTATGTAGAGCACAGCGAGAAACGCCGCACTCATCACGACTGTACTGATAGCAAGCAGCAAAAGGACGCCGCCAATTTTTCCGAGCAGATATTCGAAACGCGGCACAGGCTTGGCAAGAATCGTGTAGACGGTGCGGTCTTCGATGTCTTGGGGGATGAGCCGCGCCGTCGCAATGATTGCCAGCAACGACGTAAAGATCGACATCGCGCCAAGCGAAATATCTTTCAAGATTTGAAATTCCTGCTGAAAAGTGAACTGCGCCATGAAGATGGAGCTGCCGATCAACAGCAGGGCAAACACCAGCAAGACATAAAAAACTTTTAGGCGCGTTAGCTCGGTCAGCGTGTTGACTGTGATCGCGAGAACTCGCGAGAAAGAAACACCGCGATGTCGCGCGGCGACCACTGTTTCGTTGCTCATGGCTCCTGGCGGTCGGTGGTCGCGTCGAGAAACAATCGCTCGAGCGTAGTTGTTGACTTTCGGCGCTCGATCAGTTTGGCATTTGAGCGGTTGATGAGCGATTCAATTTCTTCAATCAGATCAGAGGAGGCGTCCGCTACGATAAGCTCGGTTTGATTTTCGATCGCGATCAATTCTTGAAGGCGACCTTCGCGTACGAGTGCACCATCCGCGAGAACGCCGACGCGATCACAAATTTCCTGCGCTTGCGCGAGCAAATGCGAGGAAAGCAGCACGGTGATTCCACGTCGCTTAAGGTCGAGAATCAAATCACGAATCTCACGCGAGCCAGCCGGGTCAACCCCTGCGGTCGGCTCGTCCAACACGACCAGCCTGGGATCATGAATGAGCGCTTGCGCGAGGCCGATCCGCTGCAACATGCCCTTCGAATACGTGCCAAGTCGCCGTTTTCGCGCATTCGTCAGCCCGACAAGCGCCAGCAATTCGTCCATGCGATTTCTTAATCCAGCGCCACCGAGCCCACAGAGTCGACCAAAGAAACGCAGCGTTTCCTCGCCACTAAGATACTTATAGAAGTAGGGATTCTCCGGCAGAAAACCGACCGCTTCCCGGCTTTTAACAAGACGGCTGTCACGACCGAAAATTTCCGTGCAACCGCGCGTTGGCGAAACGAGGCCGAGAATAATTTTCAGAGTGGTGCTCTTGCCAGAGCCATTTGGACCAAGCAGCCCGTAAACTTCGCCTGGTTCGATGCGAAGATCGAGATCGCGCACTGCGACGATCGACTGCCGATGGAGTGGGACCGGGAAAATTTTCGTTAGCCCCCGAACAGCGATTGCTGGATCAGCCATAGCGAATCTCAAAACCGTGGCCCGCGACTGGGTTTGGTAATTTTTTCTCCGTTTGATTGCGAATATGGGCGCGAAGGTCGCTCTGGCTAACTGCATCGAGGAACGCACGCACTTCAGCTTCTTCTCCGTTAACCTGAAGTTCTACGCGACCGTCAACCAGGTTGCGCACCCAGCCGGTGATATCGAACCCTTTCGCTATGTGGCGAATCGACCAGCGAAAGCCGACACCCTGAACATTTCCTTCGTAAAAGACCTGGAGTGAGATCATGCTATGAGGCCAAACTGATCCTAAGAAAGATGCGAAGGCGCGAAAGTCTAGTTGGCGAAAGGTCACGCCTGGCAAAAAGCTTGATCCAGTCTTACTTATAAGAATAGACGAGGCAGAAGCTGCCCTCCTGACCTTCAACCAGATCGACCGAAACGAAGTACTGGCCGCTGTTCGTCGGTGAAAAGCCGGCGGCGGCTTTTTCCGCGGCATTGTAACCTTCAGTCGTGACTTGCTTGCCGCCCTCATCATAAACGCTCACCGCAATTTTCTTTGCCTGTTCGGTTGCGCCAGCGGAGAACCAATACTGATTTCCCGCATAGAGATTCACCGCAATGAGCGCGTGATCGTGCGGCTTGATCGTGCCGCACCAGTGACCATCGCGTATCTTGAATCCGTCGTTTGTAAATGCGCCGGCGAGATCGAGTGCGGACTTACGCGCCTCGACCTCGGTATTCGTCTGGGCGGGCGCAGAAGTGTTAGCCGCGAGCACGAAGATCGACAAGAAAATGGGAAAGCAGCACTTCACTTTACAATCGCTTTATTCTCTATTTCCTCCATCACTTTCCCAACCGCTTCGTTGACCTTCCGCACTTCGTCAACGCTCGGCGCTTTGCCAACGGGGAAAGAAACGAGCTTCTCAATGCCGGTAAGTTGCTGGCTCACATTTTTGACCAGAGGCTCGCCCCGAAGTTGGGGTGAAATCTCACCGATTTTTGACTGGATCAAAGCGACAACCGCTGGTTGCCGTAAAACTTTTGCGCTTCGTTCATCATAATTTTGCATGATTGCCGCGCTGACCACTTGCGTGCCACGAATCCAGCCGCCCAGACTTACGAGGATGACCAGATCCTGATCACTGTGCGATTGCATCGACGATTTCACTTCGTTTTGTGTCGCTTCTAATTCCTCCTGGAGCGTGTCCCATTCGTCATTTTCGGCGAATTCGTTAATGCTATTGCCGCGACTGAGGAGATTCTCACTTACACCCAGTGCTTTCGAAAGCTTGATGATGTCTGATCCGATGTTTTTGACCTGCTGGCTGTCTTTGGCTTCGACCGCGATGAAGCCATCGGCGATCAAGCCACCGAGGTTGAGGGCGATTTGCGCACGGTTACGATACGTCATGGACATCGGGCCGCGATATTGACCGGACCAATTTGTTTTACCCGGCTTCTCAAGCGCCGCGAAAAGTTCACCCGGTGTCGGGATGCTGATGGAATCGCTTCTAACTGCCTTGGCAAGTTGATCAGCCGGGAGACGTCCGATTTCCGCGCCGGCGGCCACAAAAATGACGCCCATCAAGCCGATCGCACCCAATCTCTTCAAACGAATCATTGGTCAGATTATCCGCGCCCAAGTCGAAATTACCAACGAGAATATCGGTCGCAAGAAAGAAGCTCAAGCAGGGCCGGTTCTTTGGCGACCACGAAGATTAGTTGAACAGTGACAGCCCGTAGGCATGGTTGCAACGCGTAATCCCCTGCGCTGTGTCCTGCGATGTCAAAAACTTCGATTCACAATATTATCGGCCGCGAAATTCTGGATTCGCGCGGTAATCCTACTATTGAAGTAGATGTGCGGCTCGAGGATGGGGCGCTCGGGCGGGCAGCGGTCCCAAGCGGAGCAAGCACTGGCGAACATGAGGCATTAGAATTGCGCGACGGCGATAAAAGGCGTTACGGCGGCAAGGGCGTGAAGAAAGCGATTGCTAATGTCAACGACAAGATCGCGCCAGCTCTGAAAGGCTGTGATGCGTGCGACCAAAGGCAGATCGATAACAAGCTGATCGAACTGGACGGCACGGTGAACAAGAAAAATCTTGGCGCAAACGCTATGCTTGGCGTGTCACTGGCGGTCGCGCATGCGGCGGCCGCCGCGAACAATGTTTCGCTGTTTCGTTATCTCGGCGGAGCGGAGGCGAGAGTTTTACCAGTGCCAATGATGAATATCTTGAATGCAGGTGCGCACTCGGACGCGCCGATCGATTTTCAAGAATTCATGATCGTTCCTCGTGGCGCGTCTACGTTTTCAGAAGCGCTGCGTTACGGCGCGGAAGTTTTTCAGGCGCTCAAATCGGTGTTGAAAGATCGACATCTTTCGACGGCGATCGGTGACGAAGGTGGGTTCGCGCCGCAACTGGATTCGGCCGAGGATGCATTGGACTCGATCATGACGGCGATGGAAAAAGCCGGTTACAAACCTGGCGAACAAATTTTTATCGCGCTTGATCCGGCCGCTTCCGAGTTCTATGACGCGGAAAGCAATGCTTATGTTTTCAAAAAATCCGACGGTTCGAAAAGGACGGTCGAAGAGTTGATCAATTATTATATCGACCTTTGTGCGAGGTTTCCGATCGTCTCAATTGAAGATGGCTGTGCCGAAAACGATTGGGACGGGTGGAAAAAATTGACCGCGAAACTCGGGAAGGAGATTCAACTGGTGGGGGACGATATCTTTGTCACGAATGTTGCATTTTTGCGTAAAGGAATTGCCGAGCACGTGGCGAATTCGATTTTGATCAAAGTGAACCAGATCGGCACTCTCACAGAAACTCTGGCCACGATTAATCTGGCAAAGAAAAACAATTATCGCGTGGTCATCAGCCATCGCTCCGGCGAAACCGAAGATACAACAATCGCCGACATCGCGGTTGCTACTAACGCCGGTCAAATCAAAACTGGCTCTCTTTGCCGGACTGATCGCGTCGCCAAGTACAATCAGCTTCTGCGAATCGAGCAAGAACTTGGTGACAAAGCCATGTACGGCAGTAAGATGCGCTAAGTGGATCAGACCTACGGCAACTTCCGTGCCCGTCGCGAAGCCACAGTTTGGCAGCGACTTAATCGAATTCTTCGCGTCCTGCTCGTCCTCGCTGTCTGGCTGGTGATTGTGAGTTTGTTCGTTCCACCTTACAAAAGACTCGTGCAGAGCCGGGCCGAAATCGATAATCTGCAACAACAGGTAAACGAACAGCAAACGTTGCTGTCGCGGCAGACTCGCGAGGTCAATATGCTTAAAACAGACGCGACTTATCTTGAGACGATTGCGCGTGATCGCCTCGATCTGATGAAGGAGGGCGAAACGATTTTTCGTCTTGAGGCGCCACGGGCTGCAAAAGCGAAGACCGCTAGCTCCGGGCGACGATAGGGACGGCTCACTGAACTGCCTTGCTCGCGGCATGGTAGCACGGATGAAAACAATGGGGGTTCAACTCGCGAAAGCGTTCGAAATCTAATCGCCACTAGCTTTGCGTCTTCGCATTGCGGCTCTATCTTGTCGCATGGCCGGGGAAGTCCAATCGATTGATACTGAAGATTTGAAGTCGCGCATCCGCGAACTGCGGAGGTTTCTTTGACGTCGAGAAGCTCCAAAAGAATCTAGCCGCGATCGAAGGGCGGATGGGCGCGCCCGATTTCTGGTCTAATCGCGAGCGGGCCCAGAGTGACGTCGAGGAAGTCTCTCGATTGCGCTCGCTCATTAGTCCATTTCAAGAGTTGGAGCGCGAAATTGAAGACTTTGATGCGCTGCAACAGTTAGCCACGGAAGAAACGGATGCGACTGCACGCGGGCAGGCAGAGAAAGAGGTCGCGACTGAGCACACCCGGTTAATTCACAAGCTCGAAGAATTTGAGCTGCGCCAATTTCTTTCGGGCGAGAATGATCGAGCAAATGCGTTTCTCACAATTCATTCCGGCGCGGGCGGCACAGAGTCGTGCGATTGGACCGACATGTTGCTGCGCATGTATCAACGCTGGATCGAACGAAGCGGTTTCAAATCACAAACAGTGGACCTTCAACAGGGTGAAGAAGTCGGCGTAAAATCGGTCACGTTGCTCGTAAGCGGTGAGTACGCTTATGGACATCTTCAGACCGAGCGAGGAGTGCATAGGCTCGTGCGCATTTCGCCCTTCGATGCAAACAAACGGCGTCACACTTCTTTTGCCAGCGTCGATGTTGTCCCCGAGATTCCCGATTCCACCCCGCTCGAGATCAACCCGGCTGATCTGGAGATCGACACCTTTCGCAGCGGAGGCAAAGGCGGCCAAAACGTGAATAAGGTCGAAACCGCTGTGCGCGTCATCCACAAGCCCAGTGGGATCGTCGTCGGTTGCCAGGCCGAGCGCAGCCAAGGGCGCAATCGCGAGCTCGCGCTCAAAATGTTGAAGGCAAAACTTTACGAAATTGAGCAGGACAAAAAACGCGCCGAGATCGATCGGCAATATGGCGAGAAGGGCGATATCGCATGGGGTAGTCAAATTCGCTCGTATGTTTTCCAACCGTACCAAATGGTGAAGGACCATCGCACTGGCGCAGAGACCAGCAATGTGCAGGATGTCATGGATGGCAACATCGACATGTTTATCCAGGCCAAATTGCGCGGGGAGAAACCTGCGAAGGTAGAGGAGAACTTGTAGCGGGGGTTGCCCAACGCCGCTTAATCTTCATCTCAGCCTTTGATGCAAACCCCGCTACAAAGCTACCGTCATACGTTGCAAGCGAAATCGCGCATCAAATTCTCCACCATTGTGCGCGCGGCAACATGCCAGGCATGCAACCGGGCGTTTAATTCGGCGCACACGCGGAAACTCACGCGCACAATTCGGGCATTTGTAGAAAAACCGCCGGGCACGTTCGCTAACTGGGAACGGAAGACCATGACAACGCACTTCATCGCCAATCCCAAGATCACGACAAGCATCGCGCCATTCGAGTGCATGCGGCAAAATCCGGCGACGGCCAGCACGGAATTGCGCGAGGAGATGGGCAAGCTCGTGGCGCAATGTCCGGTCGATTTCGGCCTCGCCGTAATCGCATAGTCGCGGATTCAGCGAAATCAATTTCTGGCGAAAATCAGCTCGGCCCGCTGCAGTTAAGAGGCGCGGATTCCATTCCACGCGAACTACATACGCGAGACGCCGCGCGCCAACTGCGGACAAGATTTCGCGTGCCCTTAATTCAAGATCGACATCTCGTCCTGCACGTTGATGAAGTACCGGTCTTTCAAAGACGAATTCGAGTTGCTTACGCAACGGCATACGCGCGGTCTTTTTCCTTTGTCTTGGCGAATCGCGCAAAAACGCGCGCGATAGCACCCGCCGCGCGATCGATTTCCTCCGCGGAAGTTTGCTTGCCTAACGAAAACCGAACAGCGGACTTAGCTCGTTCCATTGACATTCCCATCGCGAGCAAAACATGTGAGGCCACGATTGAGCCGACCATGCAGGCCGAGCCGCTCGACGCGCAAACGCCTTCCAAATCGAGCGCCATGAGCAGCGTCTCCGAATCAAAGCCGGGGAAGCTGACATTGAGTGTGTTCACAAGGCGGCATACTGGATCGCCGTTTTGCTGGGCCTTCGGAAAAATCCGCGCCACGTGTGCGCCCAATTCATCACGCCTGACACCAAACATCGGGGCGGTTCGGTGAACCGCCACTACCTCGCAACATCCATTCCGCGGCGGCCGCCATTCCTGCAATCGCCGCTACGTTTTCCGTCCCGGGCCGTCGCCCAGTTTCGTGCGCGCCGCCGAACATGATCGGCTGAATGGACAATCCACTTCGGAGAAAAAGTAGACCTGCTCCTTTGGGTCCGTAGAATTTGTGCGCGGCGAAACTGGCGGCATCGATCAGCGACAGGTCAGTGTCGATCTTGCCGAACGATTGCACCATGTCGCTGTGCAACAGGACACCGCGCTCGCGGCATATGCACGAAATTTTGCGCATCGGCTGAATCACACCTGTTTCGTTGTTTGCCGTCATAATCGAAACCAGTCTCGTCTCGGGCCGGATCGCAGCGGCAAGGTGATCAAGATCGATTACTCCATCGCGGGAAACG
>QHON01000017.1 GCA_003218815.1 Verrucomicrobiota bacterium | reverse complement strand
TCAATCCCATAACGAACGAGCGCCTCGGTCGATTCAACTCTTCGGTATTCTTTGGGATCGATGCCGTTGTGGATCACATGAACACGTTTGGGATCGACATTGAATAATCGTTCGATGTCACACTTGGTTTCATCTGAAACGGCGATGATTGCGTTCGCCATTTCCAGTGCGGTTTGCTCGATCCAGAGGGAGAAATCATAACCGCCGCCGAGTTGTTCCCGTTTCCATGGCCGCAATGGCTCGAGCGAGTGGACCGTGATTACCAGCGGAATCCCGTAATTAAGTTTCGCCAAAATACCGCCGAAGTGACTGTACCACGTGTGGCAATGCGCGAGATCGGCATCGATGTTCGTGGTATTGAAATCGGTGCAGCGGCGCACGGCACCGAAAACCGATTGCAGCGGTTTCGGACAAGTGAAAGCGCTCGTGTCGAGTCCGAATCCTCGAACTTTTAAATTGTGCTTTTCGAAATCCTGATCGCCGAAACAACGGACTTCCACCGGCATCGACTTGGCCAACTCGCACGAAAGATAACCCACGTGCACGCCCGCGCCGCCGTAAATGTGCGGCGGATATTCGTTAGTGAGGAAGAGAACTTTCACGCAGGAAGAGTAGAGCAAGGCTCCAACTTGCTTTCAATGGAGTTCGCTCGCCGCAGCGAACGCCGCTCTAATTTTTCACTTTCAGTAAAAGCACCGGCACTTCGACCTGATGCCGGACTTTGTCGGCTGTACTGCCGTAAAGCAGGTCGCTAACGAAACGATGTCCGTGTGTCGTCATCGCGATGAGGTCGATATCCTTTTCACCCGCGAGTTTAATGATCTCGTCAGAGGGTTCACCGAGCGCAAGCACGGCTTCGCAGGAAAAACCTTCTGCCGCCAGTTCTCGGTTGCGCTTTTCCAAGTAAAGGCGGTCCTGTTTCATTTCTTCGCTCTCAGCCAGCTTGAGCTGATCAAAATTCCGCGCCACCCAACCATCGGCGACATGAACGAGGAGTAGCCTCGCCCCGGTCATGCGCGCCAGCGGTTTGATGTGAGCCAAAATCGTCTCATCGGCCGGACTATTTTCGAGCGGGATGAGAATGTGGTGATACATGAGTGGGGTTACTGCATCGGAGCCGGCAGACCGAGGAGTCGATAGATGGCTTTGAGGATCGCGGCCGGCATAAAGGTATCGAAAAGCAGCTTCACATTGAGCACAATGATAATGCCAGCTACCGTCCAGCCCAGAATTTTCAGCCAAAGCCGATTGGCAAACTCGCCCATCTTCGTTTTTTCGTTGGTAAAACGCATCAGTGGCCAAACGGCGAAACCGAGTTGCATGCTCAAGACGACTTGGCTGGCGACCAGCAACTGGGTGGTTTTGCCCTCGCCAAAAATACCGATTATGAGGACCGCAGGAATAATCGCTAGAGCGCGGGTGATAAGCCGGCGCAGCCACGGAGTAATCCGAAAGTTCAGAAAACCTTCCATTACAATCTGGCCAGCGAGGGTGCCGGTGAGCGTCGAATTTTGTCCCGAAGCGAGGAGCGCCACCGCGAAAAGAACGCTCGCGATTCCCACGCCGAGCAGCGGACTGAGCAACTTATAAGCATCCTGAATTTCCGCTACATCCTGATGCCCGGACCAATGGAAAACGGCTGCCGCGAGCACGAGGATCGCGCCATTGATAAACAGGGCAAACATGAGTGCGACAGTCGAGTCGATGGTGGCGAACTTAATCGCCTCGCGCCTGCCTACGGGCGTCTGCTCGAACTTCCGCGTCTGCACGATGGAAGAGTGCAAGTAAAGATTGTGCGGCATCACGGTCGCCCCTATGATGCCAATACTGACGTATAGCATTCCCTGATCCATGACAATGTGCGGGCCGGGGATGAATCCAAGCATGACTCCTGTGAGCGCCGGCTTGGAAAAAATCAGCTCGGCCGCGAAACAACTCCCGATCGTTGCAATCAGTGTGATCACGAGAGCCTCAATATAACGGAAGCCCTTGGTTTGGAGATAAAGCACCGCCAGCACATCCAGCGCAGTGATGATGCACCCCCATACCAACGGAATCCCGAAAAGAAGCTGCAAGCCAATGGCCGACCCGACAACTTCGGCCAGATCGCATGCGGCAATGGCGATTTCGCAAAGAATCCAGAGAAACCATACGGTTGGGGTTGAATAATGGTCGCGGCAGGCTTGGGCCAGGTCACGTCCTGTGGCGACGCCAAGTTTGATGCACAAATGCTGAAGCATGATCGCCATTAAATTGGAAATCATTACAACAGCTAAAAGTGAGTAGCCGAACTGGGCTCCGCCTGATAAGTCAGTCGCCCAATTGCCAGGATCCATGTAACCGACGGCGACCAGAAAACCGGGACCGGAGAAAGCGAGCAGCTTCCTCCAAAACGAAGCAGTTATAGGAACAACAATGCTGCGATGTACTTCTGGCAGCGAGACTTGTCCCGCACGTTTTCGCCAACTGATTGCCGGTTCCGGAACGACAATGCGGCTAGGTTGATCCATGAATTCAGGTAGTGATTTAGGTGAGCCTAATTTAGTTGTATCATTATATAATTTTGTCAAAAGACAATTATTTATTTGGTTGACTATTTTGCTCGCTTTTCTATTTTGGTGCTTGTGCCAGGCAAAAATTCTCGATCTGTCCTCGGCAGTTCCGCCGCGGTAGAGGACTACCTGGAGCGTATCCTCGACCTCATTAACTCTAAAGGTTATGCACGCGTCGTTGATATCGCCGCCGCGTTGAAAATCTCGCAGGCCAGCGTCACCAACATGGTGCAACGCCTGGACGCGGATGGTTTGCTCAAATACGAAAAATATCGCGGCTTGGTTCTAACTAGCGCTGGTGAAAAGTTGGCGCGCCGTATTGCCCACCGTCACAAGCTCTTGACCGATTTCTTGAAGCTACTCGGTCTCAACGATCGAGTGATCTATCACGACGTGGAAGGAATGGAGCATCACATTAGTCCGTCCACTCTCCGTGCGATCGAAGCTCTGGTCAGGCAGTTGCGACGGCGCCCTGTTTTTCGCGCACGCCTCAGACCGCTGACTCGCTAAGATCGACGATCGCACCTGGCCGGCAGCGGATGGTTAGCGTGATCGGCCGACAGCAGATCGTACAATCTTCAACCAAGGTTTGCTCGACCTGAGAGGTGTCGATTTTGAGCGGAAAAACTTGCGCGCAATGCGGGCAGGTGACTTCGGCCTCCGCAATCAAGTCCATCTGTTGTAATGGCGGGATTTAGGGCGAAGCGCCCGCTTTTGTCGTCGTTTCGACCGCCGACTCGCTCATCTTCTTGAAATGCAATTGGCCGACACGGCGTCCGTCCGTTTGCGTAATTGTGACGAGATAATTGGCAATCTTGACTTGCTCGCCCTGTTTCGGGAGATGGCCTAACAAATGGGTGACGTAGCCGCCGATGGTGCTGACATCCGCGCTATCGAGTTCGAGACCGGCGGTGTCACGCAATTCATAAAGGCCGAGCGCGCCGTCGACGACGAATTCGTTTTCATTGATCTTGCGAAATTCTTCCTTTTCAGAATCGAACTCGTCCTGAATGTCGCCAACCAACTCCTCAAGCACATTTTCGAGCGTAACCATGCCAACCGTGCCGCCGAATTCGTCAACAACGACGGCAACATGGGCGTGTTTGCCGAGAAAGAGATTGAGTAGTTTCTCAAGCGACATCATCTCTGGAACTGGAATCAGTTCGCGTTTGATGCGCGTGAGATCGGGATGCGGATCGCGCATCATCGGCACGAGTTCCTTAATGTGAATGAGCCCGATTGTATTATCGAGATTCTCCCGGCAAAGCGGGAAACGCGTGTGTCGCGATTCGATTGCCTTTTTCACGTTGGTTTCGAAGCTGTCTTCCAGGTCGAGATAAACGACTTCGCCCCGTGGCGTCATGATATCGCGGACAACACGGTCGCGCAGATCGAGCGCATTGATGAGCAGGTCGCGTCCGAGCGTGGAAACTTCGTGTGATCTTTCGCTTTGCTCTAGGATTAGCCGCAATTCCTCTTCGCTGTGCGCCAGCTCTGCACCGGAGGCGGGTCGCATGCGCAACAGTCCTTGCAGCAGCAAGTTCGAAGATTTGTGCAGCAACCAAATTGCGGGCCGGAACAAGAGATAAAACAGGCCGAGGGGGCGCACGATTCGCAAGGCGACCGATAATGGGTTCGCGATCGCTGTGTATTTCGGGCCGAGCTCCCCGAAGACGATGTGCAGAAAAGTGATACCGACAAAGGCGAGCGCGACCGATACCGACGTGACAAGTCCGTGTGAATGAATATTTACAAGGGCGAAAAACGGCTCAAGAATTTGCACCAGAAACTGTTCACCGACCCAGCCGAGCGCGAGACTGGCCAGAGTGATGCCAAGCTGGGTCGCCGAGAGATACGCGTCGAGATGGCTGCGGACGTGCTTGACGAAGTTTGCCCGGAGGTTTCCCTCTTCTATCAAAGCTTCGAGCTGGCTGCCACGCACCTTAACAACGGCAAATTCGCACGCGACGAAGAAACCATTGAGCCCGACAAGCGCGGCAATAGTCGCGATTTTGCCAATCAAAACCCCGGGCGAATCCCAGTGTTCGCTGATCGTTTCAGCTATAGGCGTCGTGGTCAGAAACAAAAATAGAAAGTTCATTGCGCGGATGCAACCCGGTGCATCCGGGACCCCGTCGAGCGGGAATTTACCAGCTCGATTTGGTTACGCCAGGGATGAGCCCTTGCGAAGCCAGTTCACGAAAGGTGAGACGTGAAATCTTAAACCTTCGAATAAATGCGCGTCGCCGCCCGGTAACTTTGCAGCGGTTTACGACTCGGATGGGGCTCGCGTCGCGCGGTAGCTGCGCGAGGCCGGCATAATCTTTTTTTGCCTTCAACTCGGCGCGCAATGCGGCATACTTCTTT
>QHON01000016.1 GCA_003218815.1 Verrucomicrobiota bacterium | reverse complement strand
CACCGGCGGCCGATCTGCCGATGTACCGGCCGATTTTGCTCGGGCAGGGTCCAAACTCTTTGATCGATCGCATCGACACGCAGGACTTGATCAAGAAAGGCCAAAAGGAAGCATTGATCATGTTTAATTGTGCGGTGCGAAAGGACGGCGGCGTGGAATGGAGCCAGACGTATCGCGGCACGCCCGGTTCGGATTTTCTCAAACAGGAACTGCAGAAGAGAATCTCGCCCGCGTCTGATCCCAGATTTATTCCGGCCGTTTATAATCATCGACCGGTGGACGCGATTTATTACGGCACGGTCACTTTCGCGGTTGTCGGTGGAAAACCGCGGTTGCGCATTTTTTCCAATCAGGAAGCCGAGGAACTAAAAAACGAACACGACTTTATTGGGCCGCAGCCTTTTTTTGGGCCAGAATCGAAGTTTAGCGGATTCCATTATCCACCACCAGAGGCAGCGCAGGTTCAGGTGGATGGTAATGTCGAGCTCAAGATGAAAATCGATGTTAACGGCAATTTGCAGGACCTGAATGTCGTTTCCGAAAACCCGCCTCTTCTCGGGTTTGCTGATGCTGCGCTGGCCGATTTTAGGAACGCCAAGTTTATTCCCGCGTTTCGTGACGGCAAACCGGCAGCATGCGATGTGACCTTACCGGTCTTTTACAAAGCAGCAGGTTTTTAGCATTCTCATTGCCTGGGCATCCGCATTTCGAAGACCGTCGCCAATCTCATGAAGCGACAAATGATTGGCCGAAGATTCTTTCGGCGCGATCCGCTCACATGCGCCCGCGAACTGATCGGGGCAGAGCTGATTTGGGGAGAATGTGTAGGGATTATCGTCGAGGTGGAAGCTTATGCGGCGCTCAACGATGAAGCGGCGCACACTTTTACGCGGCCCACCGCGCGCGCGTTCATCGAACGTAACAAACCTGGCGCGGCTTATATCTATTTCAATTACGGAGTGCACTGGATGCTGAATGTGCTGGTAAAAGGGGAAGAGAATGGCTTTGTTTTGATTCGTGCGCTCGAACCACGCCGTGGAATCGCGCTGATGCAGAAGCGCCGCGGTGTCGTTGATGCTCGCAAGCTCTGTTCAGGGCCGGGCAAACTCACACAGGCGCTCGATATCACAGATCGCCATCATGAAATGGATCTCTGCACCGATCCGCGGCACTGCTTCGCTCGTACTCCGGGTACGATTTTCGATCTGGTTGCCGACAAGCGTATTGGTATCACGCGCTCGGCAGATCATCCGTGGCGATTTACGCTGCGCGGCAGCCAATTCCTGAGTGTGCCGGTGAAACTGTAGCGGTGGTCTGTGACCGCCGAGGTAAGTATTCCCGACGCACATGGAGCGCTGCCGCGATAGGGCGCGTTGACTCGCGAAGGGATGCATCGAAGTTCCTCGTTCGATGAAAAAGCAGCGCGTTCTTCTCGGCATGAGCGGTGGAGTAGACTCCAGCGTGGCCGGATATTTATTACATGAGCAGGGCTACGAGGTCGTGGGAGTGACCATGAAAGTGTGGCCGCAGGATTGCATCTCACGCGCGGAGGACAAATGCTGCGGGCCACAAGCCGTTGCCGATGCGCGCGGCGTCGCGCATTCATTAGGAATTCCACATTATGTGGTCGACGAAGCCGATCAGTTCGAGCAAACCGTAATCAATTATTTCGCCAGCGAATATCAAGCCGGCCGAACGCCGAATCCATGCGTGATGTGCAATGAGAAACTCAAGTTCGGTAATCTCTGGGGCAAAGCCCAGGCGCTGGACTGCGATTATATCGCGACTGGCCATTATACGATCATTGAGCATCATGCGCACCGCGCTGTTCTGCGAAAAGGCATCGATCCACGCAAAGATCAGTCGTATTTCTTGTTTAGCTTGCGTCAACCACAGCTTCGGCGCGCCCTGACGCCGCTCGGCAAAATGCTAAAGCCACAAATTCGCGAAATCGCGCACTCGTTAGGCATGAAGGTCGCGGACAAGGTCGACAGCCAGGAAATCTGTTTTGTGCCCGGAAACGATTACAAAGCATTTCTGCGTTCCCATCTTGGCGAAAACGAGTTTCACCGCGGCGAGATTTACGATGTCGATGGGAATTTCGTAGGTCGACATGAAGGCATCGAGCTTTTCACCATCGGTCAGCGCAAAGGCTTGCCCGGCGGCTCGATGCGGCCGCGCTACGTGGTCGATCTCGATGCGCAGACCAACCGGGTGATTGTCGGCGATGCGGACGACTTGATTTGCGACGAGTTTGAAGTCGATCGGATAAATTGGATCGTGCCGGAGAACGCGACTGAAGATATCGATCTTACGGTGAAGATTCGTTACAACCATCCTGGGACGAGCGCGACGGTTACGCCATTGAAGCACAATCGCGTGCGCATCCACTTGCACGAACCGCAGCGCGCGGTCACTCCGGGGCAAGCTGCTGTGTTTTATGATGACGATGTCGTGATCGGCGGCGGATGGATTTGCCGGCAGACCACAGCCGTGCTCGCCTAACCAATGGCCGAGCAAATCCTACTCGCGATCAGCTCTTTTCCGGACGTGGAGATTGCGAATCGAGTTGCGCACACGTTGGTTGACGAAAAGCTCGCGGCCTGTGCTAACATCATTCCGGCGGTTCACTCGATCTACTGCTGGAAGGGAAAAGTCGAGACGGCCGGTGAAGTGATTGTCTTTTTTAAGACGACGCAAGATCGGCAGAAGGCGCTTCAGGATAAGCTGCGGTCGCTTCATCCGTATGAGGTCCCTGAGATCGTCTACCTCAAGATCGACCGGGGATTGCCGGATTACCTGCGTTGGGTTGCAGAAAGTTGCGCTAAGTAGGCTTAGCACGACGACGTCGTGTCTCGCCGATCAGAAAAATCGTAAGGCCGATCATATTCGCAATTACTGTCACGCTGATGATTTTGGCCGCGAAAATCAGCCGACTCGGAACATCGATGATTGGATAGACAGTGAAGAAGATCGCCAGCAGGGAGACAACGAAGCCGCAGATCGCGGCGATTCGCAACCAAAGTCGTGCATCTTGTCGCACAGTGCTCGCGCCGGCAATCGGGATAGCGAACAGAACGAGATAAACGATTCCATAGAAAACGTTGGCGGCATTGTCCACGAGTTGAAATGCCTCCTGGATTCCAGCGCCGATCTGGCTTGCTATCGCGATTACGAGCGTGATGGCGCCCACGAAAAAAATCGAATTGATCGGCGTTTTGTAGCGGGGGTGTAAACGCGAGAACCAATCTGGCAAAAGCCGGTCCCAACCAGCAACCATTGGCAGCCGCGAGCTGCCGGTGAGATGAACGCTGGTTGCTGAAATCGATCGAACCGTCATCATCAAAATCCCCACCGAAGCGATGGCGCCGGCGATTGGAAAAGAACGAAAGCCCAGTCGCAATGTTTGCGGCACCGGACCGATAAGATCGATTTGATTGTTTCCGACGAGAGCCAAAACGGAACTGGTGCCGAATATGAACATGAGGGCGATCAATGGAGAAGCGATCATGACCGAGCGGCCGATATTGCGCGCCGGCGCGTGCGCTTCGCCTGCGAGGATCGCGACGTACTCAAATCCGCTCAGGCCGCCGACAGCCAGTTTGCTAAAGATGTTTAGGCAAAAAAAGATCGACATCGCAGGCGCCGCGATCTGGAGCGGGTGATATTCCTTCAGTTCGCCGCGCGCGAGACTGACGAACGGCAAAACGATGAGCGCGCCGTAGGCCAGGAGCATGGCGAATCCGCCGGTGTTGTGCACCCATTTCCCTAAAGACAAGCCGCGCATTCCGGTCCAACCAAGACCAGCGACGAGAGCGCAACTGATGAACGACACGCAGAGTTTGCTATTCGGCATCCAAGCCGCACCGATGGCATAGGAAAGATTCGTCGTCACGAACATTCCGCCCAAAGCGATCACGGTGATGGAGAGAAGCCAGAGATTCCACGCCACCATGAATCCGGCAAACTCGTTGAAACCGAGTTTTGCCCATTGGTAAATACCGCCTTCAAGCGGCATGAGGCGGTTCAAATAAATGACGACCGCGGCTTGCGGAATGTAAAAGAGCAAAATCGCGAGCAACCAAAAGAAGAGATGCGATGGCCCTAGCTTAGCCGCCGTGCCGACCCAGCTTGAGCCGACGACAAAGACAATCTGCGTCAAGACGAGATCGCGCAGACCGAGCGGTTTTTTTAATGCAACGCTGCGGTCTTCGACGTTGCGCTCAGCGCGATCTAATTGAGCTGTCACCGCCAGTTGGAATCCATCATTGCAGCAATCGCGCTATGATTCTCGATCTAACCTTGTTGTTCGGGCTTCTTCGGCGGCGGCTCATTGCGAAATTCGCGATGACGAATTTTGCCGCCCGCCTGTGCAATATACGCGCCCATTCCAATCACGACGGCACCGAGCACGATCGCCGCCAGCGTCAGTGGCATGGAAGATTTTGACCATTTCATCGGTACGACGATTGCCGCCGCGCTCAAGAGAGCGAGAGCGTAAAAAAAATAAATGAGGTCTTGGGCGCGATCTTGATGCTCGTCGAGCCAGGCTTGCCCGTCAGTGTCGGCCATCGACAGAACGCGATCGTAGGATTGCTGGCCGAATTCGTAAACCGGCCAGGCCGAGACGGCGCCGATGAGGACGAGTGCCAAGGTTGCGATTTGAGCGCGGCGGCTCTTTAGAAAAAACGCGATGACCAGTCCTACCCAACCCATTGCCAGTCCGTAGGTGGGCAACGGATTGATCAAAACGTGGATGTATTCCGGTTGACGCAAATCCCGCAGGAGCGTCTCAATCATGGCGTAGTGATCTGCGCACTAT
>QHON01000015.1:862-6074 GCA_003218815.1 Verrucomicrobiota bacterium | reverse complement strand
CGATGAGAGCGTCGATCTTGCCGTGGGCGTCGTAACGGAAAAGGATCCGGCCTTCAACGCCCTTGCGGAAAAAGAGATCGGAAGTTTCGGGGAACAGTTGTTCCTTTTTGCCTTTGCGTTCGACGAATAAGTTTTCACCTTCGGCCGTAACCGACCTTGTTTGATCCGCCGCGAGCTCGTAGGTGCCGATGAAGTCGCCGAACTTTTTCGGATCGATTTTTCCTGTCGCCGGGTCTTCGTAATAACGGTGTGCCTGGCTGGCGATGATTTGCCATTCTCCGTTGCGCCGCAGCCAGGTGTCGGTGATGTGATAACGCGCCGTCAGATTTTGGCCGAAGATGGTTTCGGTTTCGTTGGCGTCGTAGCTCAAAACAGCGGTGTTACTGACGATCCGGCTTTGGACCTTGTCGACCTTGATGGAGCCGGAATATCCGGCCGGCACCGGCGTGATGTCGGCAACCAGTTTGGTTTTATCGAGCGTGCGGCCTTTCTCGTCGGAGAAGATGCAGTCGTCGGCAAAATATTTTTTCCAAGGAGCCTGATTACCAGGCACGATGGCGTCGTACAGCTCTTGCGTCCGACGAACGAGTTCGTCTTGGGTGATCGGTACATCTTCGGTGTAGGCTAGGGTGGTTGTGAAGATAATGACGAGCGCAAGTTTCATAACGCTAACATAGAGAGAGACGCCGGGTGCGCGGGATGTCGTCTTTCCCGAGCTGGCGGCGGACGCTACAGCGAGAGCATTGTGCCACGACAGCGTACGGCACCACAATGACATTTGAATTCATTTTCTAATTTCTTGGTGATGGGTTCGTCGATTTCCATCGCGTAATCGTAAAAGAGCTCCTGGCCGGGTTCGATATCGCGCAGCGCATAGATGAAGATGCGGTCGTCTTCCTCGATGGCCTCGCAGTTTGGATCGCAGCAATGGTTGATCCAGCGCGCCTCGTTGCCGCCGATCTCGGGATTGATTACTTCGCCGCTTTCGAGGCCGAAATTGAATGTGTGCGGATTGCTCTCGTCGTTGGGAGCGTCCTCCCAGGAGACGCGTTGGCCGGTGTATTCGATGATGCGGGTGCCTTCGGGGATGAACTGCGTGGCGTAAACGCCGCGACCGTGCACGCCGGAACGACGAACCTCTAATGGAGGTGAGAGTTGAGCGCTGCGCTGAGAGGTCACGAGTGAAAGAGGCAAACATCCAAGGCTCAACGCCGAACATGCAATATCAAAGTCGGAAGGGAAGTCGAAGATCGAAGTTGGGCCCGCAGATTGAACATCCCGCATCATCTCGGGACTGGGAAATCGTTGAACCCTGACCGAATGGCCGGGTGCGCACATTGGGTGCAAGCGATGACGTCTTGCCAATTCGAAATGCGGAGGCTCGCCTCTGTCTGCAGATGAAGCTCGCATATAGAGCAGATGCGATCATGATATGGTGTGAAGGTCTGCTTATGTTTCGCTGGGGCCGCGCAACGGCTACTATATTCTTCAGCCCAAATCGCGCTTGTCTCATCAAATCGGTCTTTCATCGCCGTTCGAAAATTTCGGCGGCGGGCGCCGGTGACGTGTTGAGTCAGCGATCATTTGACGTCACTGGGACGAGGGGGAGATTTTCTCGATGAGTCTCTGTAGAGGAATTTTCCTCACTGCTCTGTGCACTAGCGTTGTTCTCGCCGCGTCCCCCTTAATGCGAGCTCAAGATGCTACCTCGGCAACTCTTCAGGAATCTCCAAAGAAGCCCGAGGCAACGCCAACCCCGCGCCCGGAAAGGTCAACACGAAAACCGAGCGTGGAAATTTCAACCGGCACGCCAAATCAAAAGCCCGCTCCGGTAGCGGAGCAGACACCCAGTCCAGAAGAGCTGGCAACGCCTACTGCGGAGGCAGAAAAGAAAACCAGTGTGAAAAGGCACGCAACTTCCGGGGCAAAACCCACTGCTCCCACGTTTCCCGTTCCGGATCTGATGTCCATCTCAGCTGCCCAAGCTATAGCGGTCAGGGCGCCTCTTCCCGAGTACCCCTACCAAGCAAAGCGAGCCCATATCACTGGCAATGGCATTTGCGTAATGATCGTTGATACCGCAAGCGGCAAAGTTACCAGTGCGATGATGGCGGAAAGCACCGGCGACGGGATTCTCGATAAAGTCACGACCAATACTTTTCAAAGGTGGCGCTTCAAACCCGGGATGGTGTCGCAGGTTCGAGTGCCGATCACCTATGACTGAGACCATGTTCTTTTCCTCCCAAATGGATGGAACAGGAGGTCGTCGCCGGTAATAAACATCGCGATTCCGCCCAAAAACACCTTCGAGAATGATGCCTTTTGTCATACCTGTCTCCTGTTCGGGCGAGGATTATGGCAAGGGAAAGGAAGCGCGGACAAATGAAATTGCAGAATCCGGATTTGCCGAACTGATTTTCTCGGCGATAGTGCACCCAAGCGTCTGCAATTCGGAATTCGGAATTCGGATTTCGGAGAGGGGTAAGAACAAGCAGGTTCCCAATCCTTCGGAAATTAAACCGTCGTAAGCCGCCGACGCCTCACTCTTACATATTATTATGAAATCCGACCTCGTTAAAGCCGCCTCCAAAGCAATTCTTAATCAGCAAATTCTGGTGAACATGGTTTCACGACGCGTTCGACAGCTCTGCCTCGGGCATCGTCCGCTCGTGGAATGTGCTCCGGGGCTTCGCGCGGCCGATATTGCGTTAACCGAGATCGCGAATGGGAAGCTGACGTATGAGTCTACCTTCGGTCAAAACGGCAGCGCTGAGGTTGCGCAGGTAGTGCCGTTTCCGACGGTTATCGCGAGCAAGAAAAAAGCTAAAAAAGCCGCCTAAAGCGAAGCACCTGCAGAGATCAGGAGCGCGAGTTCAGGAACTCTCAATTCAGCTTGAGACCAGTTTCGCGTTGAGATTAATCTGCGCTCCCGACAACGCGACCGATACCGGACAAGTTTTCTTCGTTAGTTCGGCTTGTTCATTAAATTTTGCCTGATCGATTCCGGGCACGTCGGCTTCGGTCGTTAGGTTAATCGACGTGATTTTGAAACCGCCGCCGGAGGGCTCGAGCTTCACTTCCGCGGTTGTGCTAATTTTCCTGGGCGGATGACCGGCTTTTTCGAGGTTGAGCGACAGCGCCATGGAAAAACAACCTGCTTCGGCCGCGCCGATGAGTTCCTCCGGGTTTGTGCCACTCGCGTTTTCGAATCGCGACGCGAAGGAGTAGGGCCCTTCAAATGCGCCGCTCCCCAGTTTCATCTTTCCCTTGCCGTCCTTCAACGTGCCTTCCCAAATAGCGGAACCAGTTCGTGTTGCCATAATAGGATCAATGTGGACGAAAAATGCGAAATGCAAAAGCTGTGGAAAGTCATCGGTAGAAATTAGAACGTAGAAATCTGCTCGGATTATGTACTCAGTTGAAGCCGACAAATCCAAACGCCTCGTCGTAATCAGTGCGGTCGGACGGGTGACGAGAGAAGAAGCGAAACAAGGTGCGCAACGGGTGCGTGATATCTTAAAAGATTTCGCGCCTGGATTTCGCGTCCTGGCGGATTTTCAATGGCTGCAATCGATGGATACCGCCGCGTCGCGTCATTTAGCCGAGATCATGGACGCTTTGGCCGAAAAACAAGTGGCGTCGGTGATTAGAGTGATGCCTGATTCGCACAAGGATATCGGCCTTAATATTCTCTCGCAATTTCATTACGGTCCTGAAATTCAAATCACCACCTTCGAGACGCTGGCTGATGCGCTGCAAAACCTGGTAAAAGAAAGTGGAGGGACATCCGAGGGAATGGCGACTCACGATCAATGAAAAGGGGGGAAGAGATCAGAAGTCAGAGGACGGGAGAGGGAAGTGGCAATTTATTGCTTGCGATCTACTCTGCCGCTGCACATTCTGGAGTCGTTAACCACATACTATGAAAAAAATTGTTTTGTCCTTAATCACGGCCCTAACCGGCATCGCGTTTGTCGTTTCCTGCACGCAACAACAGGGAACGACGGCAACTTCGACCGCACCGGCGACCACGAAAGCCTCGCCGTCGCCTTCGCCGAAGAAACACACGGCGAAGAAGAAAGCGCCCAAGACCGAGGCGTCGCCATCCACGACCGAATCGCCTGCGCCTACACCCTAAAAGAGAAGGCAGAAGTTAGAGGATAGGGGCAGAAGGGGAAGGCAGGTAAACTGTGCGATCAACTGACCGTCCCAGGTCAGGTGAAGGAGTCGTCTTGTGCTTACGCACATGACGATTTTGAAGGCGCTTGAACACTGGTCGTTCACAAAGAAGGAAGGAAGAAGCGAGAGTCCCGGCTGTTGAGCGCCGTTGTTCTCGCGCTAGAGTATCACTGGATGTTTGAAACGATCATCGGGTGTCTGAAGTGGGCGATTGTCGGCTTCGTGGTGGCGTTTTCTCTTATGAAGCTGTACGAGGCCAGTCACATTCACGACGACATTCCGAAGCCTGAGTTCAAAATACGGCAGTCGAAGCGCGCGGCGCTCATTTTATCGACGTTCGCCGCGATGCTTTCGGCCCTGGTCTGGTTGCTCGTGCAAAAGTTGGGCTAGAATGAGAAGTCACAAATCAGAGCCGTCTGAGTTTCCTGATCGCCCCTCGCAAGCGACTCAGCCCATATAGAAGCCACCATTTACGTTGAGCACCTGCCCGGTAATGTACGAAGCCATCGGTGAGGCCAGGAAGAGTGCCGCATCGACGATCTCATTTACGTTTCCGAGGCGACCGAGAGGGATTTGTTTGATGAAGTTCTGCGTCACTTCGTCGGGCAAGGCTTTGCTCATGCCGACGTCAATGAAGCCGGGCGCAATCGCGTTGACCGTGATGTTCTGACGCGCAAACTCGCGTGCGGAAACTTTTGTCAGCGCAATGATTGCCGCTTTGCTCGAGGAATAATTCGCCTGGCCGAAAAGTCCCATCTGCCCACTCACCGATGACAGGTTCACGATGCGGCCCCCGTTGCGCAGAATGGCTGCCGCTTTTTGTGTAACAGTAAATGTGCCGGTGAGATTCACCCGCAGGACACTTTCAAATTCTTCCATCGCCATTTTTTTGATTGTGCGATCGCGAATGACGCCGGAGTTGTTCACGAGAATATCGAGCCCGCGATGTCGATCCTGTACTTGTTTCATCATTGATTCGACCTGCTCCGGCTTGGTCACGTCGCATTCGATTACGAGCGGATCTTTCAATTCC
>QHON01000015.1:0-743 GCA_003218815.1 Verrucomicrobiota bacterium | reverse complement strand
TGTGCCGGTGAGATTCACCCGCAGGACACTTTCAAATTCTTCCATCGCCATTTTTTTGATTGTGCGATCGCGAATGACGCCGGAGTTGTTCACGAGAATATCGAGCCCGCGATGTCGATCCTGTACTTGTTTCATCATTGATTCGACCTGCTCCGGCTTGGTCACGTCGCATTCGATTACGAGCGGATCTTTCAATTCCTTGGTCACGCTTTCGGCGTCGGCTTTATTTTGGCCCTCAAGATCGGTAACGTAATTAACTACACATCCCGCGCCGCGTTTTCCAAACGCTTTGATAATTTCCGCACCGATCCCGCGCGAGCTTCCAGTGACAAGGACGACCTTCCCGGAAAAATCGAGAAGATCATTCATGTTGAGCGAAGAGCGGACGAGTGCATCGACGTACGATGAGCGAGATCGGCAGTCCAATTAAAAGGATATGAACGATTACGGCCGTAACATCTCTCGAGACGGAATGGCGAGCGTTAACGAAGGCGAGAGGCACGACGATCCAATACATAAAACCGTAAACGGCCACCCCATAAAGCAAGCCTGAGCTGACAGCATGCTGCGTCAGGAAAGTGAATCGGCGGCTGGCCGTGTAAAACACCGAAGCGGCTGCAAAAGCGATTGAGAAGTGAATTGCGAGGCCCAGGCCGGCCGTCGCCAGGCCTCCCTCAAGCGCTTGTTGGCCGAGAAGACCCATCGCCACTCCCTGCAAGACGCGGATTGGTCCTACGCCTTTT
>QHON01000014.1 GCA_003218815.1 Verrucomicrobiota bacterium | reverse complement strand
GATGGGGACGAGATTCTTGCGGTTGCATCAATCGATCTTTTGCGCACCGGTCGCCTTGAGCAGAACACGGTCGCCGCCACCGTGATGAGCAATTTCGGCCTCGATGAAACACTCGCTGCGCAGGGCGGCAAGGTAGTGCGCACGAAAGTCGGCGATCGGTATGTTATCGAAGAAATGGTGCAGCGAAAACTGAATCTCGGCGGCGAGCAGAGCGGTCACATCATTTTCCGGGATTTTACGACCACCGGCGACGGCATTATCAGCGCGCTCCAGATTTTGCGAATCATGCACAAGACTGGTCAGCCCTTGAGTAAGTTAAAGACGTCTCTGAAGAAATATCCGCAGGCCCAACGCAACCTGCTCGTGAAAGAAAAACCACCGCTCGCCGAACTGCCGGCAGTGATGAAGCTGGTGAATGAAATCGAGAAAGAACTTTCCGGCAAAGGCCGTGTGCTCCTCCGCTACTCCGGCACCGAGCCAAAAATTCGCTTGCTCATCGAAGGCCAGGAATTCGACAAGATCGACAAGCAAGCGAACCGCATCGCGGACGCAATTCAAGAAGCCATCGGACCAGCTAGCAGCCAATAATCTCTTTTCTGCTCTCCTGGTTCCGGCATAAAGTATTTTCTGGATGAACTTGTCGCGTGTTGTTGAAGCGCTCCTTTTCAGCGCGCAGAAGCCACTATCGATCCGTGAACTGACCACAGCGATCAAGGGGGCGGGCGCAGAAGACGAACTTTCGCCTAACGAGTTTGCACGCGCGACTGAAGCGGAAATTGCGGCAGCGCTTGAGCAACTGAAAATCGAATACGTTCAGGAGCAGCACGCTTTTGCAATGACTGAAAAAGCCGAAGGCTGGCAGCTCGTCACCGACCCAGCCTTCGTTCGGTGGGTCCGCCAGCTTTTTCCAGCGCCCAAACCGGCGCGCCTAACCGCGCCCGCGCTCGAGACGCTCGCAATCATTGCCTACCGCCAGCCGATTATACGTGCCGATGTCGAAGCGGTCAGGGGAGTCAGCATCGATGGAGTGCTGCAAACCTTGATGGAGCGTGGCCTCGTGAAAATTGCCGGACGCGCGGAAGTTCCCGGTCGTCCTCTTCTTTATGAAACGACGCAATTTTTTCTCGATCACTTCGGTCTGCGCGCTTTAGATGAATTGCCAAATGTAGAGGAGTTGCGAAAGCGCTATCTGCCCCTAAGCGCGCGGTCGCAGGCCGCTGGAGCCGGCGCTGCTGCTGACGCCGGCCTGGAGTCGAAAGAATCGGCTGTGCCACCGGTTGTAAGCGATCAAACTGCTCCGGCATCGCCGAGCTGAGTCGGCGCGCGCAAATTCCGGATAGCCCACGAGTCTCGCCGAAAGCAATCTTTCTCCTCGCTCAAGTCTGCGAAAGTGGGACGTTTTCGCCGGCACCTGAGACGCGTACGCCACTCAATCCCCTTCACGTTGGCGAACGGTTTGTTGTCCTCAAGACCGGTGCCGATTACAAGTGCCACGTGGTTTTCAGAACAATCAGAGCACTAGAGCTCGTCGCGGTTTCCTTTCTCATCGCCATCTCGACAACTGCGTTCGGGCAGTTGCGCCCGGCTGATTGCGCCCGCGCCGCAAAGTATTCTGAGAGCAAGCGGGGCATCTCCATGCTCGTCATCCAAAATGGCCGGACTATTTTCGAGCATTATGCCAATGGAGGCTCACCCGGCAAGAGATGGCCGATTTTCAGCGGGACGAAAAGCTTTTGGGGAATCGCTGCGTTGGCCGGGGTGCGCGATGGATTATTTAAATTAGACGATCTCGTCTCCGACACGATCAGTGAATGGAAGAGCGACTCGCGCAAATCGCGAATCACAATCCGTCAGCTGCTGAGCCAGACCGACGGTATCGAAGGCGCTTCCCGTCTCCAGCGCGCGTCGATGCGCGATCGCAATGCCATGGCGATTCGATTGCCCACTGTGGCTGAGCCCGGCTCGGCTTTTATTTACGGCCCCAGTCACCTCCAGATTTTCTCGGAATTGCTGCGCCGAAAATTGCAAGACCGCGCAATAACCGCCTACGTCGAAAGCCGGGTGCTGAATCGGCTCGGGTTACGTCATCTCAACTACAAAAAAGATGCGCGTGGCAATCCGCTGCTCGCTACAGGGTTTGAATTGACCGCGCGCGAGTGGGCGCGGCTGGGCGAACTGGTGCTCGGCCAGGGGAATTATCACGGACGCCGAATTATTTCGGCAGATTTGCTGCGCGAGGCATTTGCCAGCTCGCCAGCAAACCCTTCATATGGCCTCACGTTTTGGTTGAACCGGCAGGCACCGAATGGGCAGGAGGATGACATGGAACGAATGCTCGACCTGCAGTGGCAAAGCGCGCAATGGACAGGTATTTGCATCTCCAAGGACGCTCCGGCCGACATGGTGGTGGCACTCGGCTCGGGTTATCAGCGCTTGTTCATCATTCCATCTTTGAACGCCCTGATTGTGCGACAAGGATCGCATGCAAAATTCTCGGACGCGTATTTTTTGCGACTCGTACTCGGCCGCGGAGATTGACTTGCCGTGGAACAAAATACCCCGCACAATTTCGAGACATGAACAAATTCGCCATCGGTTGTGGTGTAGTGCTCGTCATTTTGCTTTTCATTGCTGTTGTTGCGGCTCTCGCGCTGGGCGGCAGTTACAATCGTCTGGTCCGTTTGCAGCAAAGTGTCGATCAAAGCTGGGCCCAGGTGCAGAATGTTTATCAACGGCGTGCGGATTTGATTCCGAATCTAGTAAACACGGTGTCAGGCGCAGCCAACTTTGAAAAATCGACGCTCGTTGAAGTCACGAATGCGCGGGCCAGTGTCGGGCGCGTGCAACTTGACCCGAACAGAGCGCCTACCGATGCGGCGCAGCTCGAGCAATTCCAAGCCGCCCAAGGGCAGTTGAGCAATGCGCTCTCTCGTTTGCTCGTGGTGGTTGAGCGTTACCCGGAACTGAAGGCCAACCAGAATTTTGTTGGCTTACAAGCACAGCTTGAAGGAACCGAGAATCGAATCTCGGTCGAACGCGGAAACTTCAACACCGCGGTGCAGAACTACAACATCGCCGTGCGCAGTTTCCCGACCAATTTGATCGCGGGCATGTTAGGTTTCGCGCAGCGCCCATTTTTCACCGCGCAACAAGGTGCGGAAAGGCCGCCGCCGGTCCAGTTCAATTTCGGCTCGCCGGCACCGGCAGCGACCGCTTCGCCTTAGGTGGATTGGCGGCTCCGTTGAACGATGTCAATCTGCAGCCGAAGGCGCGGTGCATTTTTAGCATCGAGCAAGCGACGGCTCGATCTACCAGTGATAAAGACTTTTTTAATTAGCGCGACGCTCGTCGCTCTTGTCTCCTTGTCGAGCCAAGCCGCCGAAATCATTCCTCCCAAGCCGGCCGGCTATTTCAACGACTACGCCGGCGTCGTTTCGAAGGAAGCCGCGCTGCACTTCAACGAGCAGCTCGCGCAATTCGAGCGTGAAACGTCCAATCAAGTCGTGGTCGCGGTATTTCCGAAAATGCAAAGCGATTCGTCGATTGAGGATTACACACAGCGTGTCGCCCAATCCTGGGGTGTCGGCCAAAAGGATAAACGAAACGGCGTCGTGCTGTTCGTCTTCATTGAGGATCGCAAGATGTTTATTCAGGTCGGCTACGGCCTCGAAGGTGCGCTGCCGGACATTACGGCATTCGACATCACCGAGTACCATATCAAGCCCCATCTCCGCAGTGGCGATTATGAAGGCGGGCTCGCCACCGGGATCGATTTGATCTGCAAAGCGATCCGGGGCGAGTACAAAGGATCGGGAAAAACGGTTGCGGAACAACACGGCAAGGCCAGCGCTCCTAGTTTTTTGTTCTTCATCATCTTTATCATTGTGTTGATCGTGATCTCGAGGGTGGCGCGGCGACTCGGCGGTTACGGCTATTCATCAGGCCGAGGTGGTCCCATTTTTTTCCCGACGGGTGGGGGCGGAGGCGGTTGGTCGTCCGGCGACGGTGGATCCGGCGGATTCAGCGGCGGAGGCGGCAGCTTTGGTGGAGGTGGGGCAGGTTCGAGCTGGTAGCCAAATGCGAACGAAAGAATTTCTCAGTAGGCTCGAACACGATCGAATTGTTGGGGCGATTCGGGAAGTGGAATCGAAAACGTCCAGTCAAATCCGGGTTTATGTTCAGCGCGGCAAGTTGAGCGCCGATCCACTGATTGCCGCGCAGAAAAAATTTCAGCGCCTTGGCATGCACAAAACGCATGAACGCAATGCCGTGCTCATTTTCGTTGCGCCCCGCGCGCATAAGTTCGCTGTGGTGGGTGATAAAGCTATCCACGAAAAGTGCGGGGAACAATTCTGGCAGCACCTTGTTGATGGAATGCGCGTGTATTTCCAGAACGAGAAATTCAGCCACGCACTCATTGAAGCGATCGGGGAAGCCGGCGAAATGCTCGCTGCGCATTTCCCGAAGATATCGACCGGTGGGAAGGAGTTGCCGGATGACATTATCGAGACGTAGTCGGTGGCGACACACACCTCCGGGGCGATCCTTTGCGGACAGAAGCAGTGTGCCTTACCAGGAAATGCGACTTGCATTTTGTGGGTCGTGGTGTTCATTGGTCGTCCGCAGCGAGTTTTTTAAGTTACGCCGTTGGTCCCTGGGTTTCCCGTCGCTGGACGTGAAACCGCACTCGTCAGGGGAAACCCGGCGAAGAAAGATATCTCGGATTTCGGATTTTAGATTTCGGGTTCTAGCCTTCCGGTTTCTGCTCTCCGCTTTCCGGTTTTAAATTATGCCAGTCCGTTACGGTCGTTTTGAGATGCCGAAAACTCTCGTCAAAGACGAGGAAACTGCTACAGAAACCTACGCCAAGTTTGTCGCCGAGCCGTTTGAAGCCGGCTACGGTCACACCGTTGGAAATTCACTCCGCCGCGTTCTGCTTTCTTCATTAGAAGGCGCAGCCATCACAGCGGTAAAGATCAGCGGCGCGCAACATGAGTTCGCCACCCTTCCGGGCGTGGTCGAGGACGTGACCGACATCGTCCTCAATCTCAAGAAGGTGAAATTCAAAGCCGAGGATCATGAGCCGAAAAAACTTTCGCTGACCTTAAACAGGGAAGGCGAAGTCACGGCTGGCGACATCCAGGTAGTGCAGGGTTACGACGTGCTTAATCCAAAGCAGGTGATCTGCACGCTCGACAAGAAACATAAGTTTGACGCCGAACTCGAAGTGCGTGTCGGGCGTGGTTTCGCAACGGGCGAAGAAAACAAGCGCGCCGATCAACCGATCGGTTTGATCCCGATCGATTCGATCTTCTCGCCAGTCACGCGCGTGAAGTACGCGGTCGAAAATACCCGCGTCGGTCAGCGGACTGATTATGATAAACTAATCTTGGAAATCTGGACCGACGGACGATTGACTCCGGAGGATGCCCTGCTCCAAGCCTCTGCGATTCTGCGCCATCACCTTGATGTTTTCGTGAACTTCAATGAGGACGTGATCGAATTCGACGAGCGGCCGGCCGGTGTCAGCGAAGAGAACATCAAGCTCAAGAAGCTGCTCAACATGAGCGTGAACGAAATCGAGCTGAGTGTGCGCGCCGCCAATTGCCTAAACAACGCGAATATCACGACAGTCGGTCAGCTCGCACAAAAAACCGAGGCCGAGATGCTTAAGTATCGCAATTTCGGCAAGAAATCGCTCAACGAAATCAAAGACAAACTTCAACAGCTTGGTTTGAGCCTCGGGATGAAGTTCGATCCAGGTCTGGTGGACGTCCCGGCGAGTAGTGATGGCGCTAGCCCGAACGGCGCGGCTGCCGAGCAGTAATCATCGTTGAATCTGCCCAATCATGAGGCACCAAAAAAAGGCGCTTAAGCTTGGCCGCACGGCTGAGCACCGCAAGGCGCTGCTGGCCAATCAGGTTTGCGCCTTGATCGAACACCAACGCATCAAGACGACGCTCGCCAAGGCGAAGGCGGTTAGACCGCTCGCGGAGAAAATGGTGACGCTCGGAAAGAAAGGATCGATCCACGCGCGACGGAATGCCCTCGCAACATTGCGGCACAAGACCGCGGTGAAGAAATTGTTCGACCAAATCGCGCCGAGATCGACCGATCGCAATGGAGGTTACACGCGCATAGTGAGGCTCGGGCAACGCAAGAGCGACTCCGCTCCCATGGCCTTTATCGAATGGGTCGATGCCGCACAAGTGGCCGAGGAGAAAGCCGCGGAAGAGAAGGGCGCCAAGACAAAAAAAGAAAAGCCTGTTCAAGCGAAAGAGCCCGCGCCGGAACCGAAGGAATCTGCGCCGATGCCAGCCGAGGAATCCAAGCCTAAACGGCGCGGATGGCTTGGCCGAAAACCGCGGGACGCGGAGAAATAATTTTCCGTAGAGTTGCGGCAGCTCCCGAGCGTTTTCCGCTCAAACTCGCAGTATTGATAACGCGGGGCTTTCTTGGCAAGGTTCGCATGAGCACACGCTCCGTTTACGCCAGTGATGGCTATCATGACGCCTGATCCCTATTTTTTTATCATCATTTTTGTCGGCGTCGCGCTCGTATTTCCTTTGCTGCCGCTGGCATTGGCCTGGCTCTGGAGACGTTTTTTCCAGCCGCCAAAGCCGGGTGCGGGAAAGAATGCGATCTACGAATGCGGTGTCGAATCGCTCGGGGAAGCCCAAGTACAGTTCAGATCACAGTATTACCTCTACTGCATCATTTTTCTGATCTTCGACGTCGAAGCGATTTTTCTGGTGCCGTTTGCGGTGGCGTTCACCGGTTTGCCGGTCGGAGCTTTCATTGCGATTTTGGTTTTCCTGCTATTGCTGATTGAAGGACTCGTTTGGGCATGGAGCAAAGGATGCTTAAATTGGGCGAAATGACTTTTGACGTTAAAAAAGGTTAAAAGGGTATAGGTTAAAGGGTTAATCAGGACATGAGCGGGCAAATCGACGAAGGGCTTCGCAGCGAACTGCAACGACAAGGGATCTGGGTGACCTCGATGCAGGATCTTTACAATTGGGGTCGACGGAGCTCGATCTGGCCGCTGCAGTTCGGGCTGGCTTGTTGCGCAATCGAGATGATCGCCACCGCGGCATCACGCTACGACCTCGCGCGGTTCGGTGGAGAAATTTTCCGGCCATCGCCGCGTCAGGCCGATCTGATGATCGTGGCCGGGACAGTGACCAAGAAAATGGCGCCGCAAATTGTGCGGCTCTACAACCAGATGCCTGATCCGAAATACGTGATTTCCATGGGAGCCTGTGCAATTTCCGGTGGACCGTTCAAACAAGGTTACAACGTCTTGAAAGGAATCGACCGATATATCCCGGTCGATGTTTACATTCCAGGTTGCCCGCCACGGCCGGAAGCGCTGCTGCATGCTTTCATGGAGTTACAGCGAAAAATCGACGGGCAGAAACTGACTGGCGACAACAGGGCTGAGCATCTCAACGCAGCGCAACCGAGCGAGTTTCCGGTCCCTTCATTTGGCGAACACGATTTGGAGCCGCCAGCGAATCCGAATGTTTTTGAGCCGCCGAAAATCGAGCGTACGTGACCGTGGAATCGCTGGAGCAAATCAAAGGCCGCGCCGAAGTCGCTGTTCCTGGGGCTAGGATCGAGATCGTCCCGAATCCGGGGCCGGCAAATCAGCCGTCGCTTTTGATCGACAGCGAACACGCGTCGGCTGTTGCAAAGTTTTTGCGTGATGATCCTACGCTGCGACTCGATTTTTGCTCGAACGCAACCGGCGTCGATTGGCTCGATCGTACGGTGAAGAAAACGGTGAAGGTGAAAAAGGTCGTCGACGGCGTTGAAAAAGATGTCGATGAACCGACGGAGGAAAAAGTCCCCGGCTATCTCGAAGCGGTCTACCACCTTTACTCGATGACGCACAAACACGGTCCCGTCATCATTCGAATGCGCACAGCCGACCGCGCAGATGGTGCGCGTTTACCGTCGCTTACACCCATTTATCGGAGCGCTGAATTTCAGGAGCGGGAAATTTTCGATCTCTACGGGGTTCGGTTCGATGGCCACCCGGATCTGCGACGCATTTTGATGTGGGACGAGTTCCAGGATTATCCGATGCGGAAGGATTATCGCGAACCAGACGATTACGAGTACGAGCCGACGCCACATGACGACGTTTTGGAAAGAGCGAAACAGCATTACACTCCGCGCCCGCAGCTCGATGGCGCGGAAAATATCACTGTGCAACGGCAATGAGCGCGACGATCCAAACCCTCGAGCCAGCCGAGCGACCACCGACGACAATGGGCGCACGGCTCGAGGGCGAGTTAATGGAAGTGTCGATGGGGCCGCAGCATCCCTCGACCCATGGGGTGTTTCGCATGAACGTCGCGCTCGAGGGCGAGATCGTCCGCAAGCTGAAGCCCGTTTTCGGATACCTCCATCGCAATCACGAAAAAATCGGCGAGAACACGAGCTATCTCGGCTCGATGCCTTACACCGATCGGCTCGATTATTTTTGTTCGATGACAAACAACTGGGCCTACGCGCTCAGTGTCGAGAAGCTGGCGGGCATTGAAGTTCCGGAGCGCGCCGAATATCTCCGCGTCATCCTGGCCGAACTAACGCGACTTCAAAATCACGCCTCACTGCTTGGCTTTCTGCTCAGCGATATGGGCGCGTGGGGCACCCCCCTCATGTATGCATTCCGCGAGCGTGAGAAGATTCTCGACCTGTTCGAGGCGCTCTCAGGCTCGCGCATGATGTGCGACTACATGCGTTTCGGCGGATGCCGGGTCGACGCAACGTCTGACTGGATGGAGCGGGCAAAAAAGATTGTCGATGCGTTCCCGCGATTTCTAGATGAATTCGAGAACCTGATTCTTTCGAATGAGGTCGTCATCGCGCGTACCCAAGAGGTCGGCAAACTATCGGCCGATCTCGCGATCAACGCCGGCATCACCGGCCCGATGCTCCGCGCGTGTGGGGTCAACTACGACGTGCGCAAAGTGGATGGCTATGGTTTTTATCCGCGTTTCAAATTCCGCGTGCCGCTCGGCGAACATGGCGATACCTACGACCGCCTAATGATGCGCGCGCTCGAAATGCGCGAGAGCGTGGGAATCCTGAAGCAAGCTTTCGAACAAATTCTCGCCGGTCCCATCATGAACCCGAAGGTGAAGATCCGCGCCTTTCGTCCACC
>QHON01000013.1 GCA_003218815.1 Verrucomicrobiota bacterium | reverse complement strand
ATTGTAACCGTACCCCGCCACTGCCGGTCATAGGCAGTGGTGTGGATGCGTTCTCGATGACATGGATGATTCTGACGCAAGCGCGCTGGTTAAAGCTGCGCTCCAGCATGATGATGAAGCGGCTCGCGCATTGGTCCGGCAGCTTTATCCGCTTGTGGCAAAATTGGTGCGCGCGCATCGACCACGTCGAACGGCTGAGGAGGACCTTTGCCAAATGATTTTTATCAAGGTGTTTCAAAAATTGTCTCAATTTTCGGGGAAGGTGCCGCTGGAGCACTGGGTCGCGCGCATCGCGGTCAACACTTGCTTGAATCAAATCGAGTCAGAAAGAATACGGCCCGAAGTTCGCCACGCCGATCTGAGCGAAGAGGAACAAGCAGTAGTGGAGAATCTCGCTTCGTCGTCCGAGGAGCTTGCTCCGGACCAGCGATTTGCTTCGCGTCAATTGGTCGAGCATCTTCTCGCCGCCTTAAAACCAGTCGAGCGGCTCGCGATTGATTTGCTATACTTGCAAGGACGTTCCGTTGAGGAAATCCGGAAAATCACCGGCTGGAGCGCGGCGCTCATTAAAGTGCGGGCGTTTCGGGCCCGGCAAAAAATGAAGGATCGACTCGCTAAAATTTCAGTAAGAGAAAAGCTATGAAGAGTGTCGATCCAAAAATCGACCGGTTGCTGCGATCGGCCGCACAGGCGCACGAAGATTTCCCGGCAGGGATGCCGTTCGGATTCGATACGCGGATAGTCGCGCTCTGGCGCTCAATGAAGAAACCGAACGGCTTGACGCCTCTGCTTCGGCGCATTGCTCTGCTGTCGGCGGTCGTAATCGTTGTATCGACGATTGCAGCGGCTCGCGAAGCGGGCCAAAGCCGGAAACTCGGTGAATCTTTCGCAAACGAATACGCCATCGCGGATTCGGCGATTCAGGACGAATTTTCACAATGAACCGTGCATTGCAATGGAAATTAATTGCCGGCTTCATCCTCGTGTTCATCGCGGGTGGGATGACCGGTGCATTCTTTGGGGCAGTGCATGCGCGACACCTGTTCTTTGAATTTCATCATCCCGGGCTGATGGGCGTCAGAATGCGGGACAGGCTTCGCACAGAACTGAAGTTGACGCCGGAACAGGTCGCCAAAATATCGCCTATCATCGATAAAACAGCCGCGCAGCTAGCAGAAATTAGAAAAGAAACCGGACGCCGCGTCCACGAGATCATGATCGGGGCGCACCGCGAAATGGCTGCCAATCTCACGGAAGATCAGCGCCTCAAATTGCAAGAGATCGAAGCGCGTCATCGCCATTGGGGTCGTCCTCGCGGGCCGCGCGAGTCTACCACTCCGGAGGCATCATTAACACCGCAGTAATTACGGGATCCTTCTGCCTGCCGAGATGCCGATGATTAAAAAAATCAGGCAAATCACAAGGAAAAGAAAGAAGAGAAACTTCGCGATTCCCGCTGCGGCCGCAGCAATGCCCGTAAATCCAAACAGCGCCGCCACCAGGGCAATTACCAAAAAGATTACAGCCCAACGTAACATATTTCACCTCCTGCAAAGGAATCGCGCCAGCACGTTTGTGCGCGCGTCAGTCCTTGCGACTGCCGCGTAAGCTAGAAGCGTAATCCTTTCCCGAAAAAAATTCGTTCGCGCTCGACTTCTGCGCCCCTCTTTAGAAAAAGATCGTGCAGCCCGGGCGTATAGTAACCACCACCGAAGGTGGGGTTGAGTCCGAAAAAGATTTTGCCGCCCGGGGCGAGATGGCGCTGCAAATCGTGCAGAAAAAAGTCCCATTCCGCTGACCCCCAAAGTCGCTCTGCCGGATAGTGAAGATTAAAATTGATGGAGAATGCCGTGATCCAATCGAATTTTTGATCGAGATCGGGCAGCGGCTCAAGCGCTTTGATCCTCCAAACAACGCGCTCGACGCCGAAAAGATCGAGTAACTCAGTGAAAAGCGGGAACTGATCCAGGTCGAGGCCGAGAACGGAATGACCAAGGCTTTTCAGGATAAACAAAAAAAATCCACCTCCGCAGCCGAGATCGAGCACGTGTTTGGGCGGGGAGCGATGCAGTTTCAAATCTTGCACGCGGTTGCGATTGATCCGTAACCAGCGATCGACGTCGGCGTATTTGGCGTAATCCGACAACGACCCGGCGTAGCGCCGTTGGATCTCGCGTAGACGATCCTGGTCGATGCTGGCGGCCAGTGGCTCAACTGGCAGCGGAAAAATGGAGCGTTGCGCTCTGCGCCATGCGCGCCGGTAGGTCAATGGCTCCGCAAGTTTGCTGATTTTGTGGGAAAGCTTCATCCTTAGAAATCGAGAAGGAGCACCGCGGATGCGGCCAATGACCGTCGTACGACGTCGATCCTACGAAAGATTTTCCATGATCTCACGAAGAAGGGACGGGCCGCGATAAATATATCCGGTATAGAGTTGAAGGAGCTGCGCGCCAGCGTCGAATTTCTCACGGGCGGATTGAGCGTCAAAAATTCCCCCCGAAGCAACCACCGGAATTGTCGATCTTGCGGCAATGTTGCTCACTAGTGCTGTTGATTTTTCGCGTAGTGGCGCCCCGCTCAGACCGCCTTCTTGGTCGCGCGCTAACGGAATGGATGAATGATCGAGGGTCGTGTTCGTCGCGATAATCCCCGCAATTCCATTTTGCTCGCAGGTCTCCATGAGCTCTTCCAATTCATTCGACGAAAGATCTGGCGCAATTTTCACAAGCACGGGTTTCGGATTTTTCCGGTTTTCATCACGAATCGCGCGCAGTAACTGCGAAAGCGCCGCCGGCTCCTGCAATTCGCGCAAACCAGGCGTGTTCGGCGAGCTAACGTTCAGCGCAATGTAATCAGCAAATTCACGAAGCCGCCGGAAAGAGTAGAGGTAATCATCCGCTGCTTCCTCAAGCGGCGTCGCCTTCGATTTACCGATGTTGATCCCGACCGGAACCGCCGGCCATCGCCCGCTTTCGCGCAGTTTGTGCATCCGTTCCGCTATAACATCGGCGCCGTCATTGTTAAAACCGAGCCGGTTCACCAGCGCTTGTCGTTCAGGGAAGCGAAAGATCCGCGGTTTGGGGTTTCCAGCTTGGGGTTTGGCGGTGACCGTGCCGATCTCGATGAAACCGAAGCCGAGCGCTGCCCATACCGGAATGGCAACGCCGTTTTTATCCAACCCCGCTGCGAGCCCTATTGGATTTGGACACCTTACTCCAAAAAGGACTTTCGGTTTTGGTTGAGGCTGGAACATTTCGAGCGCGCGCAACGCAAGATCGACATATGAAGCGGTGCGCAGTAAAGCGATCGTTAAATGGTGAGCGACCTCAGCATCCAAGGAAAAGAGAAGCGGCCTGACGAATCGCTCGTAGGCATTTTTCATTTTCCTATGCAAAATTGTCCGAAGACGGAATCGAGAATTTGTTCGACGTCCACGACGCCAATTACCTCGCCGACCGCGCACAATGCCTGATTTAGATCCACCGCGACATATTCCGTCGTCAGCCCGTCGCGCATCGCCGTGCGCGCGCGATCGCACGATTCCAGGGCCCGGCGCAAGCAATCGCGATGACGGGTGTTGATTGCAACTGTGCTCTCCGGCTTCAGGTTTTGTTTGGTGATGCGCGTGAGAATTTCCTTTTCGACCTCCGGCAAGCCTTCTCCCGTCGCGCACGAAATACGCAACGTGTCGAAATGTTCCCAATCACGGTGTTCAGGCAGATCGCTTTTGTTCAAAAGCACAATTTCACTGCCATTGTCGGCGCGTTCCTCGAAATGTGGAGGCCTTGGCGCGTTGCCATCCACGATGTGGAGACGCAAGTCCGCGGTCTGGAGCGATTTTTCGGTGCGCGCGATTCCCTCGCGCTCGAGTTTGCTGGCCGACGTTCGGAGGCCGGCGGTATCGAGCAAGCGGATTGGCACACCACGAAGGTTGATCATTTCCTCGATCGTATCGCGCGTCGTCCCGTGGGTTTCGCTAACGATTACGCGTTCATAACCAAGAAGCTGATTAAGCAAGCTCGATTTGCCCGCGTTCGTCGCACCATAAATCACGACCCGCACACCTTCGCGCAGAATGCGCCCCTGATCGGCCGTGGCGAGGAGGGCGGCGATTTCCTCCGCAACTGAGTCAAGGCGCACCCGCAACTTTTCGCCTTCGTCCGGCGCGATGCCTTCCTCCGGGAAATCGATCGACGCGTTGATGTGTGCGAGCAGTGAAATGAATTCGGAGCGAATCTTTCCGATCTTCTCGCCGAGCCTGCCTTCGAGCTGTTCGGTAGCCGAACGGAGCGCCAGATCCGTTTTGGCGCGAATCAGATCAATCACTGCCTCGGCCTGGGTCAGATCCATTTTGCCATTGAGAAATGCGCGCTCGGTGAATTCGCCCGGACGCGCCGCGCGTGCGCCCGCGCGCAGACAAGCTTCCAGCACGTGCCCGCTTACCAGCATCCCGCCATGACAACTGATCTCGACCAAATCTTCGCCCGTGTAACTGGCGGGTGCCTGATGGATCGACAGCATCACTTGATCGATCAATCGCTCCGCTCCATCGACGATCTCGCCGAAATGCTGAACATGCGATTCAAATCGTGACGGCTTTTCCTTGCCGCGAAAAATCTTGTCGGCAACTTCGATCGCATTCACACCGGAGATGCGGACGAGCGCGATTGCGCCTTCACCCGCCGGAGTGGAGATCGCTGCGATGGTCTCGCCCGCAATTATCGGTTGCTCGTCCGCAGTCAATCCCCTTGATCTTTCCGAAGAATCTCTTTCAGCGCGGCGATGCATTTTCGATTTTGCTCCATTGTTCCCACAGAGATGCGGATCCATTCTGGCAATTTGTAACCTTTGAGTCGTCGCACGATAATTTTTCTCGCAAGCAACTCTTTAAAGATAACGGCATCGTTGCCGACATTTACCATCACGAAGTTCGCCGCGCCTGGAACAAACTTGAATTTCATTTCGGCAAATTGTTCTTCCAGATAGGCGCGCCCGGCATCGACAACCCGCTTGGTTTCACGCTGGTGCGCATCGTCAGCGAGAGCGGCAAGCGCGCCAGCGTGAGCAATGCTGTTAACGTTAAATGGTTGCCGCGTTTTCTGTAGCACGTCGATCAACTCGCGCCGCGCAACGCCGTACCCGACGCGCAGGCCAGCGAGCCCGTGAATTTTCGAAAACGTGCGCAGAACGACGATATTCCGGCCTTCGCGAACGTATTGGAGTGTGTCGGGAGGATTATCGAGGAACTCGAAATACGCTTCGTCGAAAACAACGATGATATTTTCCGGGAGGCGCGACATGAATTTGTCGATCTTGCTCTGCGAAATCAAAGTGCCGGTTGGATTATTGGGATTGGGGATGAAAATCAGACGCGTTTTCGGCGTGATCGCATCCAGCATTGCATCAAGGTCTTGTTGGCAATCCGGACCTGGGGCTTCAATCGTGTGCGCGCCGAAAAGGGTTGCGATCAATTTATAGGCGATAAACGCGTGCTGGGACGTGATCACATCGTCGCCGCGATGTAAAAAAGCGTGACCCAGAAATTCGATCACTTCATTCGATCCGTTGCCGAGAATAACGTTCTCCGGCGCGACAGCGAGTCTGACCGCGAGCGCGTTGCGCAGATGAGAACTCGCACCGTGTGGATATAAGTGCGCGTTCTCCAATCCGGCGCGCATTGCCTCGATTGCTTTTGCCGATGGGCCAAGCGGATTCTCGTTCGAGGCCAGCTTGATAATTGCGCCTGGATGGCAATCGAGTTCGCGCGCCGTCTCCTCGATTGGCTTTCCCGGTTCGTAAACAGCAAGATCGCGCAACTGCGAGTTCGCCAGCTCCCAGATCGAGATCATCGGCGCAATTTAGGCAGAATTAACCGAATGAACACATTGCAGCTTTCCCGCAGCCGGAGTCCACCGCCAATCTCGTGACGAACGCGGTGCGCCTTCGGGTCGTTTTTATTGCTCGCCTGTTTCGCCAGCTATCGCCAGGATTTGGTCCTGTGTCGTGCCAAATGTGCCGCCGACTGCCTATTTTATCTGTGCGATTCGGCCCCCAAACTTTGATAATGACGATGACCACGACGGATGAACTTATTTACTCGATAACAACGCGACGACGCAGCTCGATCCCGCCGTGATCGAGGAGATGCTGCCGTCCTTTACGAAAGTA
>QHON01000012.1 GCA_003218815.1 Verrucomicrobiota bacterium | reverse complement strand
TCTTGAGCCCAGCCTAACCAAAAACGCAGTTCGCCATTGATGTAACCCAGCGCTGGATCAGGCGTCGCCAATATTTCCTTCAGCCGAGTGATTACTTGAGCAGGGCGTCGCTCCAAGATCGCTTGATAGACTTGCGTTTCCAGCGCTGCGGACTGGTCGGCGCCTGGACGAAGCGGGGCAAGGATCGCAGCGGCTGCTGAAAGGTCGCCCTCGGCTTGTGCGATAGCCGCCTTTAACGCGAGGGTATCGACGTCGTCTGGTGTAATATCGAGAACCTGATCAAGCTTTCGCAGCGCCTCGGTAAAGCGCCGACGTTCGACATACGAAAGCGCGTGTTGCGTGAGAAGGTTAACATTGCGTGGGTCGAGCCGCTCCGCGTCATTGAAGTATGAATCACTTCGGTCCCACTGGCCTTTCCTGCGTGCGACATAGGCCAGCGATTCAGGAATTCGGCTGCTATTGGGCAGGAACTGATGTGCTTGCTCAAAGTAGCGCACTGCGACGTCGTAATCCTTTAGGCAAGCATAGTGGTAATATCCCTTGGCCAAAACTGCCTCGCCGAGATTGGGCTGAAGAGTAAGCGCCGTTTCGGCTGCCTGACGCGCTTCTTCGCGGAGGGCAACCGTGGGTTGAAGATTGAACGAGAGGAAGCTGAGCGCATCAACGTATGAGAGCAGCGCCCAACTAAGAGCGAACTTCGGGTCCAAGCGCACTGCTTCTCTGAGATATTTCTGTGCGCCAAGGGTGGTGGCAGCGGTGGTTGCAGCCTTAAGTGTGTAAGCCAGACCACGCAGGTAGGCATCGTAGGCCTCGGCATTGTCGGTCGGTTTGGCGGCGATCTCTTGCTCTTCCCGGCCACTGAGGTGCGCCCGCAGTTGATCTGCTATTGCTTTTGCGATCTCGCTCTCGACCGAAAAGACGTCGGTCAGTTTGCGATCAAATGTGTCGGCCCAAGCATGCGAATCGGTGGCCGCTTTGATTAGCTGCACGTTCACGCGCACGACCTCGCCGCTCTTCTCCACGCTTCCTTGCAGAACGTGGGCTACGCCAAGTTGCTTGGCGATTTCAGTCAAGTTCCCAGGGGCGCTTTCGTAATGCTGCGTCGATGTGCGCGAGACCACCTTTAGATCAGCGACCTTCGATAAGCGCACCAGAATCTCGGCCTGGATGCCGTCAGCAAGATAGCCATTTGCTTTTTCCTCGCTCCGGTTTTCGAAGGGTAAAACGGCGACGCTCTTCTCGGGAATCAAAGCCATGGCCTTGCTAGCCGCGCCCTCGGGAGAAGTCGATGGGGGGATCCTCAGTGATACTCGCTGGAAAAAGGCCAAAGAACTAATCACCATAGCGAGGGCAGCGACAACTAAAGCAAGTACCAGCAGAGACCTTGGCCGATGGGGCAGGCTAACTGGGCGAACTATGTCCGATTCTTGCTTCCACCTTCTTTTGCGCCTGAGTCTCTCAGGTATCTCCGGATTGCCGAGATTGTCTTTCCAGAGATTAAACATGTGCAGGCACAATCCGTGCTTCACCTTGCACTTGCCCAGATCGTTCAGGTACGGTTGCCAGTGCCGGTATTGGGCTAAATCTCCCGCCACATGCTCGGATAAAAGAATATGTCCTGCGTCGCCGCAATCCAGCACACGCTGCGCGACATTGATTCCCGATCCTGCAAAGTTCGTCTCGTCGTTAACGTCCTTGACTCGATTGACCGGACCACTATGAACGCCCATCCGCACCTGAATGTGCGGATGAGCTTGCAAGGCTTTGCTGATCTCGAGCGCACAGCGTACTGGTTCTTCCGGACTGCGGAAAAAAAGGAGCGCCATCCCGTCTCCAGTTTGCACTCGAATAAATTTACCGTTTGCTTCCGCCGTTCGGCAACATTCCGTTGCGCGCACGATTTGATTCAGGTCTTGTAGCAACTCAATCTCATCGTTAACCAGCAATTTCGAATAATCTACCACGTCAATTAACAAGACATGTGCGATCTCGAGTTCCAGATCGGACTTCGGTTCCATGCACCTGTCTTCCTCAGTTTGCGCCGGCTCTGTCTCGATCGATTCCAATGCGGAAATGACCGGAGTGAGTGGCGTACGAAGTTTGTGCGAAAGCATGGCCAGGAAATGGTCTTTGGTTCTGTTGGCGGTCTCCACAACTACCTTTTGTTGCTGAAGCTCTTCCTCAACGCGCCGGCGTTCGGCCATACCGGCGGAAAGCGCCATGGCCGTAATTGACAGCACGGCTGTCCACCATTGCAGGGCGAGAAGCGACTGATTTTCCGTTCCCCTGACGAATGGGCCGAAGCCATGCAGCGTTCCCCACACCGCGATCGCAGACAGGATGAAAATTCCCGCGGCTGTTTCGCGTTGCGTAAAGCGGAAGGCTGTCCAAATCACAACCGGTCCGCAAATGAAAGCGATTGGATAATTTCGGGCGGAAACGGCAAGCCATCCGCCAAAGACCACCCCGCTCAACAGGACCAGCAACAGGAAGAGCGCACCGACTTCTGCGGCTTCCTTTTTGTTCCAACGCCATTTTGAGGCAACGCTCCACAGGAGAGCTAGGGGAGTGAAAACAAGATCGCCAGTTGCATCGCCGAGCCACCATGTCAGCGAAATCGCGCCGTAGTTTGCCCAATCGGCAAAGCCGGCGACTCCAAGACTGGTCACGCCGAAAACGGGGCTGATCACGGTGCTAATGGCTGCTGCGAGCGCAAACTTAAAAACACCTTGTGGACGATCAAAAACATTTCGGCCGCCGGCGAACCGATTCACTAGCCACGTGCCCGCCAGCGCCTCGAGAGTGTTGCCGGTGGCGATGGCACACGACGTGGCGACGTTTCCCGCAGTCGTGACGTTCACCAGAAATGCACCGACAAAAATGGCCGGCCACGCGCGATAACCAAGCAAGAGTAATGCGGCAAGCGCGATTCCGGCCGGCGGCCATACCGGCGATGCACTCGCATGCAACGACGCCAGCATCAAACCGAGCTTGCCGGCGACGAAGTAGATGATCGCCAAGATGCCGATGACCAGCAGCCCAGAGAAACGTCGCGATTGCATCGCCCAAGTTCCTTTACGCGTCACCTCGACCGGCATTTTGGCATGCCCCAAAATTCTCGTCATCTCGGCCAAGAAATTATTCAGGTTCGTCTCCCTTGAGGTGAACTGTCCTTCGGTGCCAGTGAGGCGAGGATTCTCGCCAAGCGCGGATTGCCGCGCGGCGAATCCCCGAATGGCGGCACGACGTGTCTTCGAAACCGCCGTCCGATTTTTCTTCCGTGAGTTGGCGCTTACTCTGGTTTTTGTATCAGTATCCGTGCCAAGTCTCGCAAAAGATTGATTGATTCACGAGTTCGCTGGATTGGTCGTTAAACGATAGGCGCTTACCAAGCATGTTTTGATGAAAAATAGGTATTTAATATCATTAAGGATTGGAACGGTTTGGTCCGTTCTGAGGCCGGAGCCGGCTCATTTTTAGACCAACCGGGTTGTATTTGATGCGACGAATGGGTAACTCAACTCGATCGCTCAGCCGCGCACATCATGCTGTGATTCGCGTTTACGATGAAGCTGGCAACGTGATCGAGACGCACGAGCACGCCGGCGATTTCAAAGAGCCGTAGAAAAGTTCGGGCGGCTATCCTCATTCTCAAAAGAATAGCCGCCCTTCAACTCCTTCGGCACTTCTTTGCCAGGGCCTCGCAAATCCCCAGAAGCGACGCCTTGGCTAAACGAAGATTATTTGTCCGCGCCTTTGGCTGTCAGGAAAAACTGCGGGTCCGATTCTCTTAGTGATGCTTTTGATGCTTTTGATGCTTTTGAGGGTTTTGATGCTTTGTAGGCTTGCCACAGCTTGATCGCGCGGCGTCCGATACAATCTGACCAATCTCCTGCTGGCTAATGCAGCCCTGCTCTGCCAAGTTCTGCGCCACGTGCGCGACGGAGGACACATACTGGCCGTGATTTTTCCAGGTCCCACCCGAGGCTGGACCGCTACATGGAACCAGTTGATCGATGATGGATAGCGCGTCCGTCACACCGGAGAGCGAAAAACTTGCATTAAATGGCCCCTCATGAGTGATGTCGGTCCCGATACGCGACCAGTCCGGGGCAAGATTGTCATTGCGTATCCAGCTTTGCAGGTCGCCTACGAATAACGGAGGACTAACAGGCTTGGGCGCAGAAAGCCACAGAAAATTGCCGCTGCTTAACCCCGCTTCGGGCCGAAAGAAATAGTGATCGGCTGGAAGCAAAATTGGTGGGTCGAAAGTAACGGTAATGGTCACCTCAGTGCCGGTAACGGGACCTTCGCCCCCGGTAAATTGATTGGGGCTTTTATTGATATTGTTTACGACGGAATTCAGGACAGAAAAAATGGGGTTTACCACTGTCGCGTTAGCGCTCAGGCTGCTGTCGAGGGTATCCCGCGTGGCATCATCTATCTCCACGTCGCTTGGTGAATTGGTTCGTGTCACCACGGCGGGCGTGCGGTTTGTGTCAGAGTCAACGGGGAAAACGTGATAGATCTCGACTTCAACCCTGTCGATGCTGGACAGCGGCGCTCCCAACGGAAGCAATCCCGTGAAGGTCGCTTGATTAATGAGCACGCACTCGTTGAGAACGAAGTCATCGGCTGTCTCCGTCTGAACCAGCCCGGCGCTGGCAGGACGTGATAGCGTCCCGATCAAACCATCGGGAGCCCCCGTGGAAAAGGAAAAGGAACTCGCCGACGCTCGAGGTGGCAGCGACAGGAGCGCAGATAAACTCAAACAAATGGCCAGAATAGAGGCTGGATTGAGTAGGGGTATGCGGTAATCTCGTTGGGTTTTCATATCATGGGATTCATGGTTCTTCCTTTCCTTTTTCCCCCTAAGTTAGATTTTGGAATTGCGGGTCCGGAAGAGGCGAAGAACCTAGCGGGGAAAGATCCTCCGCCGGTTTCA
>QHON01000136.1 GCA_003218815.1 Verrucomicrobiota bacterium | reverse complement strand
TAGCAACGATCTACGTCGCGCTTGGTAACAACGAACAGGCATTTCAATTGCTGGAACAAGCATACGGGGAGCACTCGTTCCATCTTGTTTATCTGAACGTTTCGCCACAGTTCAAACCCGTCAGTTCGGATCCGAGATTTCAAGATCTGGTGCAACGCATTGGCCTTTCCCGGTAACTCTGCAGAACGCTCGCCTCCTCGTTAATTCTTCATGTCGGAATTGTTTCCAGATTCCTTGCGTTCCCGATTATTTTTTGCGGATCGATTTACAAGCATCGCCGCTGCGATGTCTTCCACCGCCATTCCTAACGACTTGAAGATCGTGGTTTCACTTGCGCGTGACGGAACCTTACCGGCAAGCACCTCGCCGAGTTCCGCGAAAATTTTTGCACCGGAAAGAATGATGTCGCCGGATTCTTTCATGGCGGCTTCGCGCGAATCTACAAATACAACATTCGTCATCGTGTCGTCATCAAGCTCGCGCCAGTTGGGTCGACACGCACCGACGGCGTTGACGTGACAGCCGGGCTTAAGCCAGGCGCCTTCTAACACTGATGTCTTCGAGTTCGTCGCCGTAACAACAACGTCGGCATCACGCACTGCGTCTTCCGCTGGCATCGCTTTTGCGTCAATCTCCTTGGCGAATCGCTTCGCATGCTCGCGCGTAGGACTCCACACCCGAATTTCCTCGAAATTTCTGACGAGTCGCAGCGCTTCGACATGACTACGCGCCTGCACACCGCTCCCAAGAATTGCGAGCACTTTCGCGCTGGACGACGCGAGAAGTTTCGTCGCTGCCGCGGATACTGCCGCGGTCCGCATCTCAGTGATCAATCTGCCGTCCATCACCGCGAGTGGCGCGCCTGTTTCCGGATCGACCAGAAAAATTGTCGCCATGTGCGTCGGGAGACCGCGTTCCGCATTAGTCGCGTAGAAGGTGACGATCTTTATGCCAAGTCCATCAGGAGTAAGTGCCGGCATCATCCCGAAAAATCCGCCGGGCGGATCGACAGTAATTACCGAGCGCACCGGCTGAGTCACTTTTCCGGCCGAAAAATCGATCAGTGCTTTCTCCATCGCCGGAATTAATTTCTCTATCTGCAAATGCTTCCGGACTTTTTGTTCATCGAGATGCAACGGTCCATCGCTTTTCATTGGATCTTTATGATGGCCGCTTAAACTCAAAATCCGAAGCTCGAATTGCGAAACAAATCATAATCAGCAACGCTACTAGGGTTGTAGATTTGGAATTATGTCACTCGACTTTGCTGCTATCCGCGCCGCGCAAGAGCGGATTCGTGCCTACATCCATCGGACGCCGGTGTTGACTAGCGAACGGTTGGATGACGCGAGCGGCGGCTCGCTATTATTTAAGTGCGAAAATTTTCAGAAAGTCGGCGCGTTCAAACCGCGCGGTGCGACTAATGCCGTATTTTCGCTCGATGATGCAACGGCTCGGCGCGGCGTGGCGACGCATTCGTCCGGGAATCATGGGAGTGCATTAGCGCGCGCGGCGAAACTTCGCGGGATTCCGGCACACATCGTCATGCCGTCGAACTCGGCAAAGGTAAAGCTGCGCGCGGTCGAAAGCTACGGTGCGCGCATCGTGTTTTGCGAACCGACACAAGAAGCGCGCGAAGTCGCGTGCGCTGACGTGATTGCGAAAACGGGCGCGACGCTGATTCATTCGTTTGAAAACGAAGACGTGATGGCTGGGCAGGGGACGGCAGCAGTGGAATTGCTCGAGGAAGTTTCCGATTTAGACGTTGTGATGTGTCCGGTCGGCGGGGGCGGATTGCTTTGCGGCACAGCCGTTGCGGCGAAAGCGATGCGACCTAAAATCAAAGTGATAGCCGCTGAGCCAGCGAACGCCGATGATGCGGCGCGATCGTTTCGAGCGGGGCGATTGATTCGCACCGAAAAGAAATTCACGATTGCGGACGGATTGCGGACAAACGTCGGCGAGCCGAATTTTCAGATCATTCAGCGTTATGTGGACGAGATCGTGACCGTGAGCGAAGAAGCGATTATCGCGGGGATGCGTACGATTTGGGAGACGATGAAAATCATCATCGAACCGTCAGCGGCTGTTCCGTATGCCGCGATCGTCGAACGAAAGATCGACATCGCCGGAAAGTGCGTCGGAATCATTCTCACCGGCGGCAACGTCGATCTCGACGCGTTGCCGTGGATGTAGCGGCAGCCGTGCCGGCTGCGGGAAATCGGTCTTGTGCGTGCGACACGGCTGCCTCTACACGAGAAGCGCTACTTCAGGGTGATTTCGATCGCACTGATAATCTAAAAGCGTTCAAATTTCGACATTCGAATTTACGGGCTTGGTCGACAACACGCGGTAGAATCTTGAATCAAAGCCATGCGACGATGAGCACGCTCGAAAAATTACAAACTCGTTGCGTGATCATAGGTGGTGGACCGGCCGGGATGATGGCCGGATATTTACTTGCCCGTGCTGGCGTGCCCGTGGCTGTGCTGGAAAAGCATGGTGATTTCAACCGCGATTTCCGCGGCGACACGATTCATCCTTCCACTCTCGAGTTGATGCACGAACTCGGGTTGCTCGATGAATTCTTGAAACAACCGCACCAGGAAGTACGGGAATTACGCGGTGTCATCAATGGTCAGACCGTACCGATCGCTGACTTCACCCGACTTCCGACGCGCTGCAAATTCATCGCGTTCATGCCACAGTGGGATTTTCTTAACTTTCTCTCCAGTCATGCCAAACGGTTCCGGACTTTCCAATTGCTTATGCAAACCGAAGTCGTCGATTTGCTGATTGAGAATGAGCGAGTAATTGGCGTGCGCGCAAAGACTCCACGTGGCGAAATAGAATTGCGGGCGGACCTCGTCATCGGTGCCGACGGGCGGCACTCGACAACTCACACCCGCGCCGGTTTCAAGCTACACGAGTTTGGCGTGCCGATCGACGTGCTCTGGATGCGCATCTCGAAAAAACAAGATGATCCGGAGCAATCGTTCGGTTTTTTCCAACATGGCAAGCTGCTTGTGTTGCTCGATCGCGGCGATTACTGGCAATGCGGTTTCGTCATCCCGAAAGGCGGCTTCGGCGAGATAAAAGCGCGCGGGCTGCCGCAATTTCAAAACGACATCGCCACCTTCGCCGGATTTCTCCGCGACCGTGTGCCTGAGCTGAGCGATTGGTCGAAGATCAAGCTGCTTACGGTACAGATCAATCGTCTGCGTGATTGGTGCCGCGAAGGATTGCTTTGTATCGGCGACGCTGCGCACGCGATGTCGCCGGCAGGCGGCGTTGGGATCAATCTTGCCATCCAGGATGCGGTCGCGACGGCGAATTTACTCGCGGAAAAATTGCGGAGCGGTCCGGTCACGGTGGACGATCTGCGAAAAGTACAGGCACGGCGCGAATGGCCGACGCGGCTGATTCAGCGCGTGCAAGTATTCATTCATCACTGGGCTGTCACTGGCCGAGCGTCCGGCGGGAGGAACTCATTGCCGTTTGTCGTTCGTTTGCTGAAATGGTTTCCGTCCTTACGGCAGTTGCCAGCTCGCTTTATCGGTCTCGGCCCGCGGCCCGAGCACTTCCATAGCCCAACTACAGTATAAGAACATTCTTCGCGACGCTCAGATCGCGGAGCCCGGCAAAATCGCAAGCGCGAAGAATTATCTCAGCGTGATTTGGCGCATCGTTTTTGCGCCGAGGATTTCGCGGTTGTCGAGTCCCTTCACCGCTGTGGCTGGGCGTTGATCTCTTGCATCCCGGCATCTGGGTTATCATCGCAACTAGATTAGATTTGATCAGGCAAGCGCGCTGCTCTCATTTGAGAGTGATCTCGCGCATGGTTTTCGTGCCGAGGATTTCGCGGATGTCGAGTCGTTTTACCGCGGTGGCACGACGCTGGTCTTCGGTACCCATGACCTTCTCGACGATCGGATCCATCTTGTCGCGCAAACTATCGAATGAAGCCCAATTGGGATATTCGACCAGGATCAGAATGTTGAAATCCTGCGGCCCCGCCGCCTCGCCATTCAGGATTTTGTAGTCGAGGATGATCTTTTGCTTTTTCTCCTCATCGTAAACCGGCTTCACAGTTCCGGTGATTTGTTTGATGTAATCATCGCCCAATCCGGATTTGGTTTTCACCATGGTGAGAACCCAGACCGGGCCTTCGATATAGGGCGCGTTGCTTCCAGTTCCAGCCTTGCTCGTACCCATTGGGCTATTCTGCGCGTAGGAAAGACCAGCGATCCCAAAAAATAATGCGGCAGTAACAAAGATTTTCGTGTTCATAATACGTGTACGTTGATCAGTGCGGCTAAACACGCGAGCAGAATCTTACGGGAAACTTCTCGAGCAGGATTGACCGGATTAATTTGATTTTCGGAATCTCTGCTGGTGTTGTAAATCCTGTCTGATTCTCATCTATGAAAACGAAATTGTATCTGGCCACTGTGATGGCGTTTAGTTTTTTACTGAGCTGTCTTGCTGTGGAACCGGTTGCTTCTCCGGAGGCCGCCGTAAGGGCGCCCGAGTTCAAAAATCTTTCGGACCTTAACTGGGACAAAATTCTGCCTGATCTCGGAGCGGATTCACCCGAGATCAGCATTCTCCATGTCGATCCAAAAACGCACGCGACCAGTCTGCTCATTCGGACGCCGAAAGCGATCCACGTGCGCAAGCATTGGCACACCGCCAATGAGTCGCACACGATGATCATCGGCATGGCGACGCTCGCGTGCGACGGCAAGAAGTTCGATCTCAATCCCGGCGGGTTTAACTTCATGCCGGCGAAAATGGTGCACGAGGCGTGGTTGCCCACCGGATCGCTCACCTTCATCACCGTGGATGGTGCGTGGGACATCAATTGGGTCGAAGGACCGCCGACTGCGGCCGATCTAATGAAATAAGAACATTGATGATGATGGATCGTTCGTTGTTGATGGAGACAAAGCCACGCAAGTGGCGATGTAGGATCTCGGAACGTCGTCCAAGGGATGATGCAAAATGCCTGAACAAGATGAAAATGCTGCAATTTCTCTTTGCGACTCTCATCGGTGTTTGGCCGTGTGGTGCCATCGCTCAATCCGAAAAGCCGACGATGAAGGCAGTCGTTGTGCATGAGTACGGCGGCCCGGAGGTTCTGAAGTACGAGGAAGTGCCGCGACCTGAGCCGAAAGATAACGAGGTTCTCGTCCGAATGATTGCAGCAGGTGTGAATCCGGTTGATGCTCTGATTCGCTCAGGAAAGTACGCCAAATTTTTCGGTACGACGTTGCCGCTGATTCCAGGGTACGACATCGCGGGTGTCGTCGAGAAAGCAGGAGCGAAAGTCACCAAGCTAAAAGTTGGAGATCCAATA
>QHON01000135.1 GCA_003218815.1 Verrucomicrobiota bacterium | reverse complement strand
CAATCTTAGAAACGCTCCCGCTGAGCAAAACGGAGCGGCGGAATCGTTGTGATCAATTGCTGCATCAGTTTGGTATTGAGCGGATCGCGAAAAATACTGCGCTGACCTTGAGCGGGGGCGAGAAACGGCGGCTGACCATTGCGCGCTCGCTGGTGACCAAGCCAAAGCTGCTGATGCTTGATGAGCCGTTTAGTGGCGTCGATCCGATTGCTGTCTACGACGTGCAACAGATTATCGTGAATCTACGGAAGTTGGGGCTCGCCATCATGATCACCGATCACAATGTGCGCGAAACCCTATCGATCGTGGATCGCGCCTATTTGATTTTCGAAGGTCGCGTCGAGAGTGAAGGGACAAAGGATTTTCTGATCAACGATCCTATTAGCCGGCAGCTTTACCTCGGCGAACGCTTCAAGATGTAGTTATCGATTTTCCGATCAACCGGTCCTAATTTATTTTCCGGACCGAGAATCCAATCTTTTGGTTGATCGGAATTAAAGAAGCCGGTAGAGTCCGGCCAGGGCAATGGAGTTTGCCATCCCGAAGGGGAAAATCGCCTGAGCTAATGACTCCTACTAACGCCGAAAGGCAATGGTCGGAGTTTTTTTTATGCTCAATTGCAATTGGGTAATACCAGGCGGTACGCTCGAAACCGGCGCACGGTGCTCGGCTTGCGGTCGGTTCGCGCCGCCATTTGAAAGGGTTTTCCCGCTCGGGAAGCGTTTGTCTGAAAGGGGGCGATTCATAAACGGCGTCACAAGAATAATTGGAAGGAGAGGAACTTATGCTGAATAACATCTGGTTTATTGCGGCGATCTGGATGGGGCTGGCGCTTGTCGGCAGTTTAATCTCGATCTGGACGGGGATTTCCGTGGCGTTGATTGAGATCCTGGTCGGAGTAGTGGCCGGTAACATTGCGCTGGGGTTCGAGGGCGGTACCCTCCAGATCGGGATCGCGGGTGGCAACATCGATGCGGGACAACTGCACCATGTACTGCAATCAACGGAATGGACAAACTTCCTGGCCATGCTTGGCGCCGGCGTACTGACATTTCTTGCGGGCGCTGAAATTGATCCGCACTCGCTCAAGGCCAATTGGCGAGCAAGCGTGCTGATCGGGGTTCTCTCTTTTGCGATCCCGTTCGGCGTTGTCTGGGTTGCCGCGCAATTCGTCTTTGGTTGGTCACTGCATCAGGCGCAAATCGCCGGAATTGCGCTGTCCACGACATCAGTTGCGGTCGTTTACGCAGTAATGATTGAGGGTGGTCTTAGCGACACAGCGATGGGCAAAATGATCCTGGCTGCGTGCTTCATCACCGATCTTGGGACAGTGGTCGCGCTTGGTGGTCTCTTTGCCAATTTCAATGTCTGGCTGCTCGTCTTCGTTGCGGTCACGGTGTTCGTGCTGTGGTTCATGCCGAGATGGACGCAGTCCATCATCACACAATTGGGCGCTACGCGAGTAAGCGAGCCAGAGGTAAAATTTATTTTCTTTGTGCTGTTTTTTCTCGGTGGCCTCGCCACGACCGCGAAAAGCGAAGCGGTCCTGCCCGCATATCTGGTTGGACTGGTAGTCGCGGGAGTTTTTCTGCGTGACAAGACCCTTGTGCATCGCATGCGCAGCATTGCCTTCGCGATGTTCACACCATTCTACTTTATCAAAGCTGGGCTTTACGTTTCGCTACCGGCGCTCTGGTCCGGCCTCTTGATCATTGGCGCGTTCTTGCTTTTGAAAATGCTTACAAAAACCATGGGCGTCTTCCCCTTGGCAAGGCTGCACTACATGCGGCCGCGTGAGGCAACTTACACCACGCTTCTCATGGCGACCGGTTTAACCTTTGGAACGATTTCGGCATTGTTTGGATTGCAAAACCACATCATCGACCGGACGCAATACACGCTCCTGGTCAGCACGGTGATCTTGAGCGCATTCGTCCCGACGCTTTTCGCCCAGAAATTCTTTCAACCGAGCATCGAAACAATGCACGCCTGGGGACGAATCTACCGCCAAAAAATCCAGGCCTCTGCCTTTCGCATTATGAGTGTCGAGGACGTTAACGGTGAGGAGCATATATGAGCGCAACTTCCGCTCGGTCACGACGAGTCAGTAGGTTTCGCCTGTCGCGCCCCTTTCCCTGCGCCCGAGTTGACACAAAAATGGCAAGCTGAATTTTCGACAGGCCTGGTTGTACCAATCTCCTAAATGCTGAGCGCAACTTCCGCTGAAATATCAGCCGTGCCCTGTTCAAGCCGTAACTTTCTTTGGCTTACTCACACCGTGCTCGGCGTCGGCCTTGCATCGCTATTCAGCGATACGTCGCAATCTTAAGTCAAACGCGCGATGTCTATTGGAAATTGACTGTCATTCACGTTAGAAGTTAACACCAATGGCGCAGCAAAGCGGGACCCAAAAGATTACGTCGACAAGCGATCAGCAGAAAAGCGTCCCGGTAGTTACGGTCGAGAGTTTTTACGATTCTCATGCTGAGAAGCTGCACATGAAGTTAGAAGGGCCGCGCGTAGGCTTTCATCGAAAGATTCGCGAGCCCACGATCAATCGTCCCGGTCTGGCGCTTTCCGGATTCTACACTTATTTCGCAGAGAAACGTGTCCAGGTGCTCGGTGCAGCGGAGCACTCATATCTGAAAAGTCTGACTGCAAGAGTACGGGTCAGACGATTTCGCGCGCTTTGTGAGCGCAAGATCCCTTGCTTGGTGATGTCACGCGGATTTCACCTTGCGCCGGAGTTGCTCGCCGTGACCCAGGAAGCAGAGATCGCGGTGTTTCGCACCCCGATGATCACGATGAACTTTATCAACGCGGCGACTATCGCTCTTGAAGTCGATTTTTCGCCGACGGTGACCGAGTTCGGCAGCATGGTGGATATTTTGGGCGTGGGAGTTTTAATTCGCGGCGCGAGCGGTATCGGGAAAAGTGAATGCGTTCTTGGCTTAATCGAGCGTGGCTACAGCCTCGTAGCTGATGACGTGACGCGAATCACTTCGCTCGAAGGTCGCGAGCTTATGGCGACGGCGCCAGAACTGACTCGCAATCACATCGAGGTCCGTGGGATCGGGATCATCAACGTGGCTTCTGTTTTCGGCATTGGCAGTATTCGAATCGAGAAACGCCTCGATCTTGTTGTCACCCTGAAGGAATGGCAGGAGGTCGAGGCCGTTGATCGGATCGGCCTTGACCAGGAATTTTACGAGATTCTTGGGCTCCAGGTGCCGCATGTGACAATTCCGGTGCGACCGGGCCGCGATATGGCGCGTCTAATCGAAGTCGCGGCAATGGATCAAAAACTGAAGGGACTTGGCCAGAACAGCGCGCTCGAATTTAACACCAAGTTGCTCAACTTAATGGAGCACAAGGAATGACTTAATGGGTTTATTGAATCGAAGAGCGAGTCGCGTTGCGTCCAGCCAGAAGATCGAGAAGGAAATTCCGATTGTGAACCGACTCGGTCTCCACGCGCGCCCGGCAGCGATGTTTGTGCGCATCGCAAGCCGTTATCGCTCGGAAATTTGGGTGGCGAAGGAAGGCGAAGAGGTAAATGGCAAGAGTATCATGGGCTTAATGATGCTGGCAGCCGGGCAAGGATCGAGGCTGCGGATCCGCTGCGAAGGCCCGGATGCTGGTAAAGCCATCGAAGAGCTTGAGGAATTAATCAACGCGCGTTTCAACGAAGATTGATTCCGAAAGCTTTCGCGAGTTGACATCCCAAGTAACCTCGCAGTTGGATGAACGAGCAAAACGCGCGACAGGAAATTCGGTTTGAAGGCGCGGGCGTCTCGCCGGGAATTGCCCACGGCCAGATTCATGTCGTTCGCGACGATCTTGACGACGTCGCGCGCTACCGCATCTCGCCTTCCCAAGTCACGGATGAAATTGGGCGCTTCGAAGCCGCCCTCATTCAAACACGTATGCAGATTCTAGAGATGCAACAGCGCATCGCGGAATCAATCGGAGCAAAAGACGCGGCCATTTTCGATGCTCACCTTCTGGTGGTCGAGGACCGGACTTTGATTGACGAAGTGCTGCGGAAACTCGAAACCGACCTCTGCAATGTCGAATGGGTGTTTCAGGAAGTTGCCACGACCTATGCTGAGACCCTCAATAAGATCGATGATCCCTATTTGCGCGAGCGCGCGCTGGATATTCAGGACGTGACGAAGCGCGTGATTCGAAATTTACAGGGCAAAGCACCCAAAACATTTCTTGGACTAAGCGAACCACACATTCTCATCGCGCACAATCTGACGCCGTCGGACACGGCGGCGATGAATCGGGAACACGTGCTTGGGCTTGCCACCGATCTGGGCAGTCGCACTTCGCATACCGCGATTATGGCACGCTCGCTCAACATTCCCGCGGTGGTCGGTTTGCACGATATCACGGAAAGACTTGAGACCGGTCAGCACGTGCTCCTCGATGGAACCAACGGCTTTCTCATTGTCGATCCAACGCCGGAAACGCTTAAGCGTTACGGCGAAATCGAATCGAGAAGAGTCAAAGTCGTGGCGCAGTTGAAAGAGCTTCGCGAAACAGCGTCCACGACGCGCGATGGCCGCCACATTGTCCTCTCGGCCAACATTGAGCTTCCAGAGGACGTCGATGCCGTCGCTGCCAACGGCGCGGAGGGAATCGGGCTTTATCGCACCGAGTTCCTTTACTTAAATCGCAACACTCTGCCGACAGAAAATGAACAATATGAAACGTATCGAAAAGTGGCGGAGCGCGTCCGGCCCGATCCGCTGATTATTCGAACCTTTGATCTCGGTGGCGACAAATTGGCCCCCGGGACTGTGGACATCAGCGACGAGTTGAACCCATTTCTTGGCTGGCGAGCGATCCGCTTTTGCCTCGAGAACATCGACATCTTCAAAACGCAGTTGCGCGCTATTCTTCGCGCTAGCGCTGTGGGCAATGTAAAAATCATGTTTCCGATGATATCCGGCCTGGACGAATTGCGCGGCGCAATGTCCGTGCTCGCAGAATGCAAGGAAGAACTGTGCGCATCAAAGATCGACATCAGCGACAAAACGGAAGTTGGCGCGATGATCGAAATCCCAAGTGCCGCCATTTCCGCCGACGTGCTCGCCCGTGAAATCGATTTTTTCAGTATCGGAACAAACGATCTGATTC
>QHON01000134.1:4063-11855 GCA_003218815.1 Verrucomicrobiota bacterium | reverse complement strand
CGGCGTGGTTGTCAGCGATGTCATGCTAATTGGTCAGGCGCCGGGACCAAGAGAGCCGGTTTTGCAACGCCCGTTCGCGCATACCGCGGGGCGTACGCTCTTTCAGTGGTTCGAGAAATTCTGCGGCATAAGCGAATTAATCGTTAGATCGACAATTTATTTCGCAGCGGTTTGCCGATGTTTTCCGGGGAAAACTCCAAATGGCGGCGATCGTGTTCCGGCACCCGATGAAGTTCGCAATTGCTCGTCCTGGATGGATGAAGAGATCGAAATTTTGCGACCGCGTCTCATAATCCCGGTCGGCCGTCTCGCCATCGCGCGGTTCATCAATTGCGCCACCCTGGACGAAGTCATCGGCCGCAAATTCCGTGTTGAACGCGCACAATATCGATTCGATCTGATCCCATTGCCGCATCCTTCGGGCGCCTCGCCCTGGCCCAAGATTCCACCGGGCAAGCAACTGACTGAACGTGCGATGCGCAAAATCGCCGTGCACCCCGCGATTGCCGAACTGGTAGATCGCGCCCGTTGGCTGCGCCGAAATTGACCTCAATCACGTGCTCGCGTTAGTACGCAGTTTCTTGATGGACAAATCAAAAATACCAACACGCTCCGAAATTTCGGAATCGGACAAATGGGACCTAACAGGCCTTTTTGCCGACGTGGGGAAGTGGCTGGAAGATTTTATCTGGATTCAAGAAACCTATCCGCGGCTGAAGGAATGGAAGGGCAAACTCGGCGCGTCGCCCCAAAGCCTTGTTGATTGTCTTGAATTTGAAAAGGCGCTCGAGTTGAAACTCGAACGTCTTTATCACTTCGCATCCCTTCAACTGGCCGAGGACAGCGCGAATAATGAATACCTCGCCCGAATCGGGCAGGTCCAAAATCTGATGACGAAGATCGCGGAAACGGCTGCATTCGTTGTCCCCGAAATTCAAGCCATCGGCGACGAGCTTTTTAAGAACTTCGTCGACGATCCGGCGCTCGCGGATTGGCGGATCAAGCTCCAAAAAATCCGGAGAATGAAGCCGCATGTGCTTTCCGAGCGGGAGGAACGCATTCTGGCGTTAGGAAAGGTCGCCCTCAGCGGGTATGACGACACGTTCTCGCAACTTACGGACGTGGACATGAAGTTCGGCATGTTAACCGACGAAACCGGCCGCGAGAAGCCGCTGACGCAAAGTTCTTTCAGTTCGTTTTTGGTAAAACGCGACTCCGAATTGCGCAAACGCGCTTTTCACCAATTCTACACAGAATTCCAAGACCATCAGTACACGCTCGCCGCGTCCCTGGCCTACTCGATCAAAGCGGACATTTTTCGGGCGCGCGCTCGGCATTATTCATCCGCTCTTGAAGCGGCACTCTTTCCTGACGATGTCTCAGTTTCCGTTTATGACGGATTGATCACCGCCGTCCGCGCAAACTTGAAACCACTTTTTCGGTACTTCGAATTGCGCCGGCGCGTGCTCGGGTTGCCCGAACTTCATCATTACGACACCTACGTGCCGCTCGTTAAGGAAGTTGAAATGCGCGTCACTTTCGATCAAGCCGTCGAACATGTTCTCGTCGCGCTTGCTCCGCTTGGGAAAGAATATGTCGATGTTCTGGCCAACGGTTTGCGCGGACGCTGGTGCGACCGCTATGAAACAAAAGGCAAACGCAGTGGTGCATTTTCATCGGGAAGTTATGGCGCGCCGCCCTATATCCTCATGAATTACAAGGACGACGTTTTTGCCGACGTTTATACCCTGGCGCACGAAGCCGGCCACTCGATGCACACCTGGTTTTCTCAAAAATCGCAACATTTTCAGGATTACGATTACCCAATTTTTTTGGCCGAGGTCGCATCGACGTTCAACGAAGAGTTGCTCACCCATCATTTGCTCGGGCAAACAAGCGATCCGAAAATGCGCGCTTATATCATCAATCGACAGATCGACGATCTTCGGGGCACGCTGTTTCGGCAGACGATGTTTGCCGAGTTTGAAAGGATTATCCACGCGATCGAGGAAAGCGGCGACGCCCTCACGCTCGACACCTTCAAGTCGGAGTACCGCAAACTTCTTGAGGTCTATTTCGCGGACAATTTTGTTCTCGATCCGCAGCTCGACTTGGAGTGTTTGCGTATCCCGCATTTCTACAGCGCATTCTATGTTTATAAGTATGCGACTGGCATTTCCGCTGCGGTTGCGCTGTCGGAACGGGTTCTGTCCGATCGGAGTAGCGTGGACGCGTATTTAAATTTTCTGCGCTTCGGCGGTTCGCGGTTCCCGCTCGAAGCCCTCAAAGCCGCAGGGGTGGATATGGCAACACCTGCGCCGATCGAGAGCACACTCCGATTGTTTGAGCGACGCGTGGACGAGCTCGAGTCCCTCTTGCTGTAGCGAGAGTTGGAAGACAGGGAAGTCGGCTCTCCAAAATTCCAGGATGAAATTGGACGCCGAAGGCCTGCAAAAGCGGATCGCGCTGCTTTTTCAAGAGAACTTTACACGCTTCGGCGACTTAGGCGCTGCCGTTTCAGTTTGGCAAAATGGGAAAATGGTTGTCGATCTTTACGGCGGCTTCCGCGATGCACGTCGCGTGCATCGATGGGCATCAGATACAATCGTTCTCGTTTGGTCGGCCACCAAGGGACTGGGCAGCGCCTGCGTGCTGCATGTCTTACAGGAGAATAAGATCGACATTAACGAACGGGTGGTTGAGTTCTGGCCGGAGTTCGCGCAAGCCGGCAAAGAAAAGATCACGCTCGCGGAGCTGCTTTCGCATCAAGGCGGACTCTGCGCGCTCGATCGACGAGTCGATGTGCTCGATTACGGCCCAGTCATTCGCGCTTTGGAAGAACAGAGACCGTTGTGGCCGCCGGGAACCGGGCATGGTTATCATGCCCGTACGTTCGGCTTTCTTCTCGATGAACTTGTCCGCCGTATCGCTGAGAAATCTTTGCCGGAGTACTGGCGAGAGGTTTTTGGCGACCCTCTCAAACTCGATCTGTGGATCGGTTTGCCAGAAAAAGAGGATCCCCGAGTGGCGACGATGTATGCCGCAAAAGCCGGTAAACCGCCGGAACCGAAACAATTTTACGTCGATTTAATTACGCCGGGCACGCTGGCGCGCAAAACATTTACTTCCCCTTACGGATTGCATGCGGTCAGCGCGATGAACAATCCCGCAATCCGCGCGCAACCGATTGTGTCTTTCGGCGGGATCGGGAGCGCCGCGGCGCTGGCAAAATTCTATTCCATGCTTGCGAATGGCGGCGAGCTCGACGGACAACATTTCTTTTCACCGGAAACTTTGCGTTGGATGACAACGAGACTGGCCGATGGAATCGACCGCGTGTTTCAAATACCAACTGCATTCTCCGCAGGCTTTATGAAAGATGCGCGGAGTGCGAGGCGACGAATTTTCGGCACGTCGATGGCTTTTGGACATCCTGGCGCGGGCGGCAGCCATGGGTTCGCCGATCCGCAAAACAAAATCGCTTTTGCTTACGTGATGAATCAGATGGAGCAATCGCTCCTGCCTAACGAAAAATCATTGCGGCTTGTGGACGCGATTTATGCAGAGCTGTAGCGGCGGGGCGTATCGCCCGCGTTCCAAAAGATTGCAGCCGACACGGCTGCCTCTACAGCAGCTATTCGCCTATAATTGTGATCCAAATCTTGCGTCGATGTGGTGCGCGACGATGTTCGAAGAGAAAAATTCCCTGCCACGTTCCGAGCCGCATTTTCCCATCCACAATGGGCACTGTCTCGCTCGTTCGGGTCAAAACCATGCGAATGTGCGACGGCATGTCATCGCTGCCTTCGGAGCCGTGCGTGAAGTAATCGGCGTCTTCCGGCGCAATCCGATTGAAGAATTCCTCCAAGTCCCGTCGCGCAGTCGGATCGGCGTTCTCCATGATGATGAGGCTGCAACTGGTGTGCTGAACAAATACTGTCACAATCCCATTGCTTAGGCCGGACTGGTCAATCTTTGCCTGAATATCGTCGGTGATTTCGTACGTGCCCCTGCCGTCAGAGCGCACTTCTAATTGTTCCTGGTAAATACGCATACGATTTTGCGGCACAAAAATAGCATCGACAGAAAACATAGTCGTGCGTTGACTCCGAAAGCTTTCGCGAGTTGATCTTTGTGTGGCCTAGTGGCGTAATTATCTATCGATGCAAGCCGACCTGGAGCGCATGTTGTTTGATGAGCCAGCAATTCACCGGCGACTGGATGAGATCGCCGCACAGATTTCGAAGGACTATCGTGATCGCGAGTTAACCGTGATCGCGGTACTGAACGGAAGCTTGATCTTCATAGCGGACTTGCTGCGCCGGATTCCGCTCCCGCTGAAGCTGGATTGTCTCAGTGTCGCGAGTTATCACGGAAAAGCCAAAACCAGCCAAGAAGTGATTTTCAAGCAGATCGGCCTGCCTGATGTGGCCGATCGGAATATTCTTCTTCTCGATGACATTCTGGACAGCGGTCACACGCTTGCCGCCATTCGCGAGAAATTAAAAGCAGCCAACCCGCGCAGCATCCGCATTTGCGTTTTGCTTAGCAAAAAGAAAGAACGCTCACGGCAAGTCGATGCAGATTACGTCGGCTTTGAAGTCGAAGACGAGTTTGTGGTCGGTTACGGACTCGATTTTATGGAACAGTACCGCAACCTTCCCTATATTGGCGTCCTGCGAAGGGAATTGATTGCTCAACTCACCTGATCCCACGCCGATGAATATTCGGGTCCAGTTTTACTCGCATTTGCGCGACCTAGCCGGCGGGTCTGAGTTAAGTATCGATCTTCCGGACAAAGCTACGGTGGGTGATCTACTGACAAAAATTTATGAGAAAGTGCCGACGCTGCGGTCGCGGGACAAAAGCATCCTCATTGGCGTTGGCGTCGAATTTGTCGACCGCAATTACGAATTAAAACCGGGCGAAGAGATTTCAATCATGCCGCCGGTGCAGGGCGGCTGAATCAATCAGAAGTCAGTCGCGGAAATTCTTGAAATTTGTGGCGACGCCAAAGTCGCGGCTGCGCACGAACTGAATTACGGCTTGCAGGTCGTCTTTCTTTTTCCCAGTGACGCGAATTTGTTGATCCTGCATTTGGCTTTGCACCTTGAATCCCTGTGATTTGATCGCCTGGATGATTTCCTTGGCCTTGTTCCCCTCGAGACCCTGCTGAATTTTTAACTCCTGCCGGGCGTGCCCGACGGATGAGATCGCAGACTCACCTTGGTCGACGTTGCGAAGGTCGACACCACGTTTCGAAAGTTTGCCGATCACAATTTCACGCAATCCTCGCAGCCGGGCAGCGTCTTCGGCAGTGAGAGTGATTTTGTCTTTCTCCGCGAGAATTTCAGCCGTTGTTCCCTTGAAATCGAACCGGGTGGCCAGCTCTTTGCGCGCTTGATTGAGCGCATTATCGAGCTCTTGCTTGTCTACTTCGGAGACGATATCGAACGAGGGCATTTACGACTTGGATTGTAAATTCTGAATCTTTGGACGCAACCCGTGTCAGGGGTTTTGCTCGACGATTTTGATATTGCCTTCCGTTGCACTCAGTTTAATTCCGACGTCGCTTCCGCCGTTAACTGACATGTCGATCTTGGCCGTTGGCTCCGCACGGCGCTCTCCTTCTGGGGCGAAGTCGCTGGCGATTCTCCCGTGAACCGTTTCAGCAATCAGATGGAAAACGGCATCGCTCGGGAAGAACGCGATTGCATTTCCATTTGCGATGTTTGCCTGAACGGAAAATTTGCCCGGCTCCCACCATTCGTAAGCCAAGGTGAGAGTGCCGCGGCCTACTGTGACATCCACATTACTGAAGCAATTGTGATCAAACATCCGGCCCTCCCCCAAGTGTGCATGGACGCTTTGGCCACGCATTCCCTCGACTGAAACTTCGCCATTCGCTAATTCCAATCTCGATATACTGGCGGTATCCGGAAGGACGATCGTGTAATCGACCGTACCCGAGCGGTCAAATAAACCCCACCTCGGTTCTTTTGGAAAATTCGTCTCGATAGCAACTGCCCCTGCTTGGACCGAAACATTGACCGCGATCTGTTTCAGTCGTTTGGGCGTATAGGCTCTCTTGGTCGCTTGCACCGTTATCTCGCTAGCGGGCGAACCGTAAACGTGAATCGAACCATCAACGCTCTTGATGCTTATGCTGGTGCCCGGCTCGATCTTATAAGATTGCTGGATCGTCTCCTCAAAGGTGCGGTCAGTTGCGGAGCCGCAGCCGGTAAGTGACAACGACCATGCAATAAATATCAGGCGAAAGGTCTGTCGGCTAATAGTTGCTGATGGCACGAACAAATTCTACCAGCGTATGTGCGTTGCTTATCAAGGGAAGAAACGCTGTGAAGATGACGACCGCAAAAAGTGCGGCTTCCCCCAGAAACTCGTGACGGGCTTCGTTTTTGAAATAGCTGCGGCTGATCTCCCAGAGCGACGGACCTGAGACGCGCCCACAATTGGTATTAAAACCTTCCAGGGCAGTAGAATGATAATTGTAATCCGTCATCGGTGAACGGCGATTTGAGCGGAATGTTAATGGTGTTGGTTTCATAATCTCAATAGGTTGTTTCTCATGAGATGCGCCGCGGATCCCGAATGGATTCAACTTTCGCCAGCGAATTGTTGTGTTGCACCGATCAGACGGGATCAGCGCTCAAACCCAGAGAGTGCGATCGAAGGTGCGATATTGAATCGCCTCGCTGACGTGCTCGGGTGAGATATCAATCTTATCGTCGAGATCGGCGATGGTGCGCGAGACTTTCAGGATGCGATCGTAAGCGCGGGCGCTGAGGTTCAATTCGTTCATCGCTACGCGAATCAGGTCCTGCGAATCCTGGCTGAGTTTGCAATGTTGCTTAAGATGGCGCGTAGTCATCCGTGCGTTGCAGTTTGTTTTGAGCTCGCGAGAAAATCGTTCCTGCTGTTTCTGGCGCGCGCAGCCAACGCGCTCGCGAATCAACGTGGAAGGTTCTTCGGCGCGCTCGCTGGCGACGTCTCGGTATTCGACTGCCGGCACTTCGATGTGCAGGTCGATGCGATCGAGCAACGGCCCCGAAATGCGCTGGCGATAGCGTTGCACCTGAACAGGACCGCAACGGCATTCGCGCTTTAAATCGCCAAAATATCCGCATGGGCAAGGGTTCATCGCCGCTACCAGCATGAACTCCGCCGGAAACGTAAGGCTGCCGGCGGCGCGCGAAATTGTGACCTTCCCGTCTTCAATCGGCTGGCGCATCACTTCCAATGCCGATCGTTTGAACTCAGGCAGTTCATCGAGAAAGAGGACGCCATTGTGCGCCAGACTTACTTCGCCCGGATTTGGGAATGCGCCACCGCCGAGCAGGCCAATGTCGCTGATGGTGTGATGTGGCGATCGAAATGGTCGTATCGAAACGAACGACCGCTCACCGTTGAGCAAACCGGCAATACTATGAATTTTGGTGGTTTCAATCGCTTCTTCGAGCGAAAGGGGTGGAATGATTGTGGGGATGCGTTTTGAAAGCATCGATTTACCTGAGCCGGGAGGGCCGATCATCAATACGTTGTGACCGCCGGCCACGGCCACTTCCATCGCGCGCTTGACGTGGCCCTGGCCTTTTACATCGCTGAAATCAACGTCGTAGCTTTGATGGGTCGCAAAAAAGCCAGTCAAATCGGCGCGCGTGGGCAGGAGGGCCGTTTCCCCGCGCAAAAAATCAAACGTCTGCCGCAAATTTTGCACACCATAGATGTCGATTTTATCGACCATGGCGGCTTCGAGCGCGTTGGCCTCCGG
>QHON01000134.1:0-3948 GCA_003218815.1 Verrucomicrobiota bacterium | reverse complement strand
AAATCGAAGCTTGGTCCCTCTTTCTTGATGTCGGCCGGTGCGAGATTAATTGTGGTTCGACCGCGGGGCCAAAAGTATCCGCTATTTGCAATCGCAGTCGTCACGCGGTCGCGGCTCTCTTTCACGGCGGCGTCTGGCAGGCCCACGATCACAATATTTGGATCGCCGCCAGCTCCGTTGACTTCTATTTCAACTTCGTACGCATCCACGCCGTAAACCGCGGCGGAATAAATTTTGGCGAGCATTGCCGCGAGATTGGCAGAGAAATAGCGGCAGGGGAAGACTGGAAGATTCGTCGGTGCAACGGGCCGTCGCGACCTAGCCCAGAATGACTAAATGATCGCGTTCAGTGTGCTGCGGCGCCGATTACAAGCGCTCTTGGCGTCCTTCCTTCTTCGACGTCATGCAGGTCCACCCAGGTTTGGATATCGTCGCGATCGCCCAAACCTGATCGCTTCTTGGCCGCTTCCAGATCGGCGCTCGCTTCATCGCGCCAGCCACGTTTGACCAGGAACGCATTCCAAATAGCGATTTCTTCTTCGCTCGGTTTTCTGCCCCGGGTAAAACACCATTCGAGTATTTCCTCGTCCGACCCTCCCTGAAGAGTTCGCTCGGCCAGGTCGTCATAACTAACTCCCAAAAATCTCGTGCAGCGAGCGTCGAAGAAAGTTGGATCCTCTATCCCAACAAAATATCCCGCGGCCAATCGGCCCTCGGCATGGAGCCGGATCTTGTCCAGCATTCGCGCAAAATAGATCAGGCCTTTCGTCTCGCGGTAATCGCTGCATGGAGTCTGGGTCTGCATGCAAGGAAAAGCTTCCGGCCCTGTGGTAAAGTGTCAACAGTCCACTTAGCGCGAAAGGGCCATACCACTTTGGCGCGAGCTTGCGGTGGTCAGCCATTTAAGAAAAGAATCAGTGATGCCCCAACGTTATCAAAAGAGGGTCTCATCCTCGCCCTCTCTCTTAGGAAGAAGGAATTACCGGAACTGAGTGAGAACAATCTGAATTGTGAAACGAGTAATAGACAAAAAAGTCAGTAAAAAACGGCGACGCCATTCGATCATGGCTTTCGAAATGATTCGGCTTGATCGGACGGCGGCTGAACCGCTCCATCAACAACTTTACCGCCAGATTCGCGATGAATTGGTCTCGGGAAGTTTTACCGACAACTCCTCGCGACTTCCCTCCACTCGTGCGCTTGCGGCTGATTTGGGAATCTCGAGACTCACTGTCAATATCGCCTTCGAGAAACTTCATGCCGAAGGTTATCTTCGCTCCAGAATCGGATCCGGCACGTTCGTCGCAGACTCGCTTCCCGAGACTTTCTTAAGCCCAAGCAGGCCAAAAACGGAACTGTTGATTGAACATACGCCCCGCCTTTCTGACCGGGTAAAAAATATTCCGGATAAACGGGCCGGAAAACAGTTCGATTATGGAATCGCCGGCGCACCCGGCGTCTCCTTTGTTCCCGCCGTCGCGGCGCTTGACGAATTTCCGATAGCAATCTGGGAACGGCTCAGAGCACAAGTTCTGGCAAAGAAGGGAGCTCATTTGCTCCAGTATGCATCAAGCCGGGGCGACCCCGATCTGCGCAAGGCAATCGCAGCCTATTTGTGTGATTATCGGGGTGCACGCTGCCATCCGGGCCAGATCATAGTCACGGCCGGAACGCAGCAAGCAATGATGATCAGCGCGATGGCCCTCGTAAACCGGGGTGAGGTGGCGTGGATCGAAGATCCGGGATTTTACCAGGCTCGCCGAGCCTTTGGCTTCGCCGGGGCAACTGTAGTTCCGAGACCCGTTGACCGGGAAGGAATCGTGATCGCGCGGCCTTCGAAACAGCCCTCGCCCAAAATAATTTACGTGACGCCTTCCCATCAATTTCCGCTCGGCATGACGATGAGCCTCGCACGAAGGGCGGCTCTAATCGATTTTGCGCGCAGGTGCGACGCTTACATTTTCGAGGACGATCACAACTCGGAATTTCGTTATACCGGTCCCCCGCTTCCATGTTTGCAGGGGCTTGATAACGCTGGCCGCGTCATCTACGCGGGCACAATGAGTAAGATTCTTTATCCATCCTTGCGCCTGGGTTATATCCTGGCGCCGGAACAATTGGTCGAACCGATGATCAAGATTCGCGCGGTGATGGATCAACATTCACCCGCGATCGATCAGGCGACGCTCGCTCGATTCCTGACCGAGGGATTTTTCCTGAGTCACATAAAGCGGATGCGGAAACTATATTCTGACCGAAGAGAATTCTTTATCGAACAATTCAACAATCTGCTAAGTAAGTACTTTATTCTAGAAATTCCGGAGGCTGGGCTACACTTCGTCGCGTGGTTGCGCCGGAAGGCAGATTTACCCGTGATCACCCGCGTCTGCGCAGAAATCGGTATCAGGCCGAGCCCGCTATCGTCATGCTTTATTAAGCCCGAGCTAAACCCGGCGCTCAATTTCGGATTTGCGGCATGGTCGCGCGCGCAAATTCGCGAAGGTCTTAGTAAATTCGCGTCGTCGCTTAATTCAAAATTGCATTAAGTATTCCAGCGGTTCGCCATCTTTGGGCAGGGCGCTCTCTGACGAGCTAGTCCGGAAGCCATCTCATAAATAGTTCTGCAATTCTGATCTCGCACGCGCGGCGGAAGAATCGCCGATTTGTCTCCGGTCCGACACATGCTCAGGCGTGGGGAAGTGGTCTAGGGCAAAAACTCGAAGTGGCTATTTTCAATCCAAAACCAGCCCCTAAAATTTCCTCAGTAAATATTCATTAAAGGAGACAAAAATTATGACAACACAACAACGATGGGCGCGAGCCGGGTTGGTTCGCCGCATTCTTTTAATTATCTTGTTTGCTGCCGGCTGCCAAACGGCGTTGGCGCAGACACAGGCACAGGCAAAGGCAAAACCAAAGGCGCAATACCAGGTGTCGACCCTCCCCGATTTCGGCGGCACAAGTAGCGGGGGAAACAGCATCAACGACCAGAGCTGGGTGTCAGGCTATTCCAGACAGCTGGATAGGAACCGGCACGCTACGCTGTGGCGAAACGGTGCGCTAACTGACCTCCTCACACTCGGAGGACCAAACAGTAGTGTCACATGGAACGTGAAAAATACCGCGGGCATCATCGTGGGTATTTCCCAAACTGCCACGACGCCGGAGCCGAACGGTGAGAACTGGAGTAGCGCGGCTTTCTACAGTACGCCTAACAACGTCGGCTATATCAATCTCGGGTTCGTTTGGGAAAACGGCGCGATGAGGCGACTTCTCCCATTTCCGGGCGGAAATAACGGCTTTGCAACCGGAGCCAACAACCTCGGTCAGGTGGTCGGGTGGGCGGAGAATGGCGTTCATGACCCCACGTGTTGCTGTCAGTCCGATCCAGGCCACCAAGTCCTCCAGTTTCTCCCAGCCGTGTGGGACCTTGGATCAGGAGACCAGATCCACGACCTCCCTCTAATCTCTGGCGACAGTTCAGGAGCCGCCACGGCGATCAATGACAATGGCCAAATCGTGGGCATCTCGGGCATCTGCGACCAGGCCGTTGGAAGACATACGGCCAAGCACGCCGTGCTTTGGGAAAACGGCACCGTCACGGATATTTATCCAGATGCGCCAGCCCCATGGTGGAATACGCCGACGGCAATCAATCAACACGGCGATGTCGTGGGATTTGCCGGCGACTCCACCGATGTTGAAGGCAACATATTACACGCTTTTATCTGGACCAAGGACAACGGCATCCAAGTGCTCAAACCGTTGCGAGGACGTGTCCCGCAACATGTGGACAGCGAGGCCTACGGCATTAACGAAGCCGGGCAGGTCGTTGGTGTCTCATGCGCCGCGGACCAGGTTGATTGTCGTGCCGTTATTTGGAATCACGGTGTCTACCCCACAGACCTCAACGATCCCGATCTCAAAGGCAGCTATTCTGGCTTTCTC
>QHON01000133.1 GCA_003218815.1 Verrucomicrobiota bacterium | reverse complement strand
CCTGCACGGTTGCCGCTACAGTCAATCGTGATTAAGGATCGGCCGCAGCGGCTCGACCGTATTTTCTCACCTGCCCCAGTTTTCTTCATCACATTCTGCACCCGGAATCGTAAACGAATTGACCCACTCACCAGCGCTAGTAACGCGCTCGTGAAAATATGGGAAAGAAGCTCTGGAGAAGTTTAACGTAGCAGTTGGCCGTTATGTGATCATGCCGGATCACATCCATTTTTTCGTTCGAGGTGATGCAAATTTTGCGCTTTCTCCATGGGTCGGCGGCTTGAAGCGTGCGATCTCGGTCGCGGTGTCCAGGGATGCGCAGACGTGGCCGCCAGTAATGGGGAGACATTCGCGGCCGGCACGGCTAACGCTACACGGCAAAGGGGATTTTAATGTAGCGGCCCGCGTGTCGCGTGCGAGATCTTCGCAGCCGGCACGGCTGCCCCTACAAGAATCACATTCCCATCTCGCTTGGATTGTTGAATGACCGGTTCAAATTCCTCGATGAACTCCGAAGCCGTTCCAGAAACTAATCCAACCAGCTGCGGAATCTGAAAACAAGGGCACCCGAAAATTGGAGGAATAACAACGCGTTTTCGTTCTTCGTTTTGCGCCGATTTTTGGGCTTGCAAAGCCGTAACGGACCCGTAACAATGCCGAAATGGCCACTATTACCCTCAAGAACATTCCGCCTGAATTACTTCGGGAATTAAAGAATCGCGCCCTGGCTCACCATCGCAGTCTCAATAAGGAGGTGATCGCGACGCTTCAAGGCGTCACTGCAACAACGCATCGCCTGGACACCCAGGCAATAGTGCGCAGTCACTGGAGCACTGCGGTTGAAGCCAATCACCGCCGAAATGACAATCGAAACCGCGAGCCGGGAAGGCTTCCCCCCGATGACATATCGGTTGGAAACACAGACAATGGGCCGGAACCGTTGGAGCAGGACTACGCAAACTGATCGCAGCCGAAACGACGATCGACATCCTAAAAAGCTCACGACTAAGTTATTGATCGTGAGTTTGTCGTTTCTTCGCGCGGAGTGATTGATCTCGTCAGAAATTCGCGTTGCTCCACGTATCTGAAAAATTCTGTCAAGTTTGTCTGATCCTCGTTTCCTGATTCAGCTATCCGCGGGATCTGCGTTCGGTCCCGAATGCTCGACTCCGCTGCTTTCTGTTCAATTTGGCCCGGGATACAGGGAGAAGACTGAATTCATCTATCCGCGGTCGATTGTTCACCTGGAGGGACGGGCCCCCCGTCCTAAAATCATGGGACGACACCCGCCACGGCGGGCAGGCTCGGTTGTCCCTCCATCCTGATTCATCTATCGGTATAATCATTCTCTCAACTCCCGCTTCGATCTCCGTTACCCTCGCGGCGTTGCCGTGCATGTCGCTCCGCCCATTCGCTTTGCTCAGGGCAAACTCTGCCGCTACAGTTCCGGCTTATGCCGTACAAAAATGTCGCGCCGCCATCTGGCGAAAAAATTTCCATCGATAACGGACAGCTGGAGGTGCCGGATCAGCCAATCATTCCGTTCATTCGCGGAGATGGCACCGGGCCGGATATCTGGTCGGCCAGCGTGCGCGTGTTCGATGCCGCAGTCGAGAAAGCTTTCGGCGGACAAAAGAAGATTTCGTGGTTCGAAGTTTTCGCCGGTCAGACCGCGAAGGACAAATTCGATGAATGGCTGCCCGACGACACGGTGGAAGCGTTCCGCGAATTTCTCGTCGGCATCAAAGGCCCGCTAACGACACCGGTCGGCGGCGGGATTCGCTCGCTTAACGTCGCGCTTCGCCAACTTCTCGATCTTTTCGTTTGCCTGCGACCGGTGCAGTACTTCAAAGGCGTCCCCTCGCCCATCAAACATCCGGAGAAAGTGAACATGATAATCTTCCGCGAGAACACGGAAGATATTTACGCCGGCATCGAATACGCCGCGGGCACGCCGGAAGCGCAAAAGATTCTCGATTTTTTTCAGAAGGAATTTCCAAAGCAATTCGACAAAATCCGTTTCGGCACGAAGCAGAAAGCGGCAGATTTCTGGAAAAAAGTCGGCGCACCTGAGAGGGACGACGTTTGCGTGGGGATCGGGATCAAGCCGGTTAGTCGCGCCGGCAGTGTCCGCTTGATCCACAGCGCGATCGCCTACGCGATCAAGAATCAGCGCAAGAGCGTGACCCTGGTCCACAAGGGCAATATCATGAAGTTCACCGAGGGCGCGTTTCGTGACTGGGGCTATGAGATCGCGAAACAATATTTCGGCGCGAAGGAAATCGAGGGCGGGCCGTGGTGCAAAATCCCGATGGATAAACCGGGCGCCGGTATTGTCATCAAAGACGCGATCGCAGACATCACGTTGCAACAGGTGCTGCTGCGGCCGGAAGATTTCGACGTGATCGCGACGTTGAATCTGAACGGCGATTATTTGAGCGATGCGCTGGCGGCGCAGGTGGGCGGGATCGGCATCGCGCCCGGTGGAAACATTAATTACATCACCGGTCACGCCGTTTTCGAAGCGACCCATGGCACCGCGCCGAAGTACGCGAACCAGGACAAGGTCAATCCGGGCTCGGTGATTCTCTCGGGCGAAATGATGTTCCGTTACATGGGCTGGGCAGAAGCCGCCGATCTGATTCTGAAAGGATTAAAAGGCGCGATCGCGAGCAAGCGCGTCACCTACGATTTCGCGCGCTTGATGGAGGGCGCGACCGAAATCAAGTGCTCGCAGTTCGGCGATAATGTGATCGAGCATATGGGCTGAGAATGACGAAATCCGAATGCGGGAGGTCGAAGGAATGATGAAATTTGGTTTGCTGTGGAGGCAGCCGTGTCGGCTGCATTCCTTCGTCTCGCAGGCGACGCGCCTGCCACTACAACTCATTGGTCATTCATGTTTCATCATTTGCTCCCTTCTGTTCATCGTAGGATCCACCACGCTTTTCGCCCAAAAGCGCAACATCACCGAAAAAGATCTGTTTGATTTTGTCTGGATTGGCGATCCCCAAATTTCACCGGACGGAATGCGCGTGGCATTTGTGCGCATCACCGCGAATGAGAAGCGCGAAGGCTATAACACTTCGGTCTGGTCTGTCCCTGTGGCCGGCGGGGAGACGCCCCATCAACTGACAAAGGGCGATCACGACTCGACGCCACGCTGGTCTCCGGACGGGAAATTTTTGCTTTTCTTGCGCGCCACGGAGAAAGACGGGAAACCGGACCGGCCTCAGTTGTCGATCTTGCCGATGGCGGGTGGCGATTCATTCTCGTTCACCGATCTGCCGAAAGGCGCGAGCAATCCGGTCTGGGCGCCGGATGGGAAAACAATTGCGTTCACGAGCGACACAAACGCGGAGGACTTAGCCAAACAAGAAAAGAAAAAGCGCAAGGAAGAAGAATTGAAAAAGGCCGTCAGCGAAAGTTCGCCATCCGCCACCGCTGCCACAAAAAGTTCAGAGAAAGCGACGGCGACACCGAAGGGCGAACCAGACGCGGCTGCGAAAAAAGCGGAGGCCGAAGCGGAACACGAGAGCGACATTCACGTGATCACGCGGGCGGTTTACCGGGAAGATAATGAAGGTTATCTCGATCCGAAGCGCCCGAGCCACATTTGGATCGTGACAGCGCCGCGCACCGCGGATGAGAAGGTGCAGCCAAAGCAATTAACTTCCGGTCGATTTGACGAGGGGAACATCGTTTGGTCGAAGGACGGCACACAGATCTATTTCACGTCTTTGCGCGTAGACGAACCGTATTACGAACTGCCGAAGACTGAACTGTATTGGATTAACCCAAACGGTGGGAACGCAACAAAACTCAACTCGATCGACATGGGAATCGATGCTTTGTCGCTAAGTCCAGACGGCAAAAGAATCGCGTTTGTCGCTGCGACTACGCAGCCAGTAAATTCCTACACCCAGCCGGATTTGTGGGTTGTCGATCTTTCGCCCAACGCGAAGCCGCGAAATCTGACCGCAACGTTCGATTTCGATGTGGGCGATGGCGTATTCGGTGACAGCGCAGCTCCGCGCGCAGCCGGCGCCAATATTCCCTTATGGACGGCCGACGGGCGCAGCCTGATCGAGGTCTACGGAAAAGAAGGCAAAACAATTCTCGCCTCATTCGATGTCGAGAGCGGAGCAGAGACCGATCTCACACACGGAAACCAGGCGGTCCTTCGTTTCCGCGCGTCGGCAGACGGATCGAAAATCGCTTATACCGTGTCCACGCCGACGCGGATAAACGATCTCTTCGCGATGGAACGTAGCAGCGCCGATCCGCGCCAATTAACTCAGATCAACGACGAGCTTTTCTCGAAACTTAATCTCACTGAGCCGGAGGAGATTTCCTACCAGAGTTTCGACGGCAAACGGATTCAGGCATGGGTGCAGAAACCACCGGCCTTTAATCCGGCAAAAAAATACCCGCTCATTCTGGACATCCATGGCGGACCGCATGCGGCTTACGGCTACATTTTCGAGCACGAGTTTCAGTGGATGGCGGCAAAAGGTTATGTAGTGCTTTATCCAAATCCGCGCGGGAGCACGACCTACGGACAGGATTTTGGTAACGTCATTCAATATCATTATCCCGGCGACGATTATAAAGATTTGATGGCAGGGGTGGATGATTTAGTCCATCGCGGGTATATCGACGATAAAAAACTCGGCGTGACCGGGGGAAGCGGCGGCGGTCTGCTTACGAACTGGGTCGTGGGACAAACGAACCGATTTGCCGCAGCGGTTTCTCAGCGCGACATCGCGAGCTGGGAGGATTGGTGGTATTCGGCTGATTTGACTCTGTTCCAGCCCAACTGGTTCAAGGCGCCGCCATTTGATGGCGAGCAGGAATTCAAGACACGATCGCCTCTCACTTACATCAAGAATGTGAAGACACCAATGATGTTCATTCTCGGCGAAGCGGATTACCGGACGCCGCCCGGGGCCGGCGGCGAGGAGATGTTTCGCGCGCTAAAGTTTCGCAAAATTCCCACAGTAATGGTGCGGTTCCCTAACGAATCTCACGAGCTTTCGCGTTCGGGCCAGCCGTGGCACCGGGTCGAACGGCTCCAAAACATTGTTGGCTGGTTCGACCATTGGCTGATGGGAATTCCCAAACCGGAATACGAAGTTGCGTTAGAACAAGAAGTGCCGATCAGAAAAGGCAACGTCCCGGGCAAACAACCTACGCCGCGGTGATCTGTGGAGAGACGGGCTCTGCCTTGTCCCTGAAATCTTTTGGGACGACACAGAGGTCGTCCCTCCATTAACGTAAGCGCATGGCTTTCTCTTCACTCTGGCAGCGTTTTCAGAAATATTTTTTGCGCTACGCCGATCTCGATTTTTCGATCGACATCAGCCGTATGAAATTTCCGGCTGATTTCTTTGAGAAGATGCGGCCGGGAATCGAGAAAGCCTTCGCAGCCATGCGGGAGCTCGAATCGGGCGCGATCGCCAATCCCGGTGAGAAGCGGATGGTCGGCCACTACTGGCTCCGCAATCCGGCCCTGGCGCCGACTCCGGAACTTCGCGCAAATATCGAAGAAACGAACAAACGCATTAAGAAATTCGCGGCGGATGTTCACGCTGGAAACATTGCGGACGAGAGCAGAAGGCCCTTTCAGCATATCCTGCTAATCGGGATTGGCGGCTCCGCACTTGGGCCAGAACTCGTGGCCGACGCGCTCGGATCGGCGGACGACCCAATGGACATCTATTTTTTCGATAACACCGATCCGGATGGGTTTGATCGCGTTTTCGATAAGATCGACAGCCTTTCGGAGACCCTTGTCATTGTCGTGTCGAAATCTGGCGGGACAAAGGAAACGCGAAATGGAATGGTCGAGGCGGAAGCAAAATTCACTCAGAAGGGGCTTCATTTCGGCAAACACGCTGTAGCCGTGACTGGCGTCGGGAGCGAACTGGACAAATATGCCGAAAAAAACCAGTGGCTCGCGCGTTTCCCGATGCACGATTGGATCGGCGGACGCACCTCGGTGATGAGCGCGGTCGGACTTCTCCCGATGGCACTCGAAGGTTTTGATACCGACGAATTCCTCGCCGGCGCGGCGGCGATGGATGAACGGACGCGCATCCCCGATGCAGCGCAAAACGCGGCTATGCTTCTGGCGTTGATGTGGTACTACGCAGGCAACGGAAAAGGCGAGAAAGATATGGTGATCCTACCCTACAAAGATCGGCTGGCGTTGTTCAGTAAATATCTGCAGCAACTGGTGATGGAATCGTTAGGAAAAGAAAAGGACCTCAACGGAAGCATTGTGCATCAGGGTATCGCTGTTTACGGGAACAAAGGCTCGTGACCTTTATCGAGGTTGACAAGGATCGGCATGAGACAGCGCTGGAAGTCGAAAACGGCTATACCAGCGGCGATTATCTTCATGGATTTTTGCGCGGGACACGAAGCGCGCTTTATGAGAGCGGACGCGAATCGATCACGGTGAGCATTGCGGAAGTGAACGCGTTTAACATCGGCGCGTTGATCGCAATGTATGAGCGCGCTGTGGGCTTCTATGCTTCATTGGTCAATATCAACGCCTACGATCAGCCCGGCGTGGAGGCTGGGAAAAAAGCGGCGACGAAATTGTTGCAACTTCAAAGACAAGTACGCGAAAAACTGACGACTGGCGCCGGCAAAACCGCGGAAGAGATCGCCCAGTCGATCGATGCCGACCCGGAAGATGTGTTTCATGCGCTGCGCCATCTGGCGAGCAATGATCCCCAGATCCGGACTACGGCCGGCGATGAAACGGTTGACGAGAAGTTTTCGCTCGAACAATAGCGGGGTAGTGTTGTGCCAAATATGGCAGACGCAGTTCCCGAGAATCGAAGGGATTCCCTGAATGTTCCCTGGATCGACACGGTTCGCCTTGTCCAGCAGCTTAGTCACGATCTTCGCAACCATCTAAACGCGATCGAGCTACAGTCGGCTTACATCAGCGAGTTGGATGCAAATCCAGAGCTCAAAGGCGAGATCAAGCGCTTGCGCGAAATGATCTCCGGGCTCACCGCGCTTTTACAGAACCTTTCCCGAGGAGTGGCCGAAGTTAAACCCGATCTGATCCCCTATCGGGCCTCAGATTTGATCGAGGATCTGCGCAAGAAAGTCGCGCACGAGTTCCCGAACGAGAGTTCCGAGATTACCTGGGAGATTGAGAAAGGCGACGCCATGCTGAACGTCGATCCTCAACTTTTACAGCAAGCGTTCAGCGAAGTTTTTACCAATGCTTTCCAACACGACCCCGGTAAAGGTGCACTTGTTGCGGCGGCAAGAATCGACGGAAAGCGATTCGTCTTTACCTTTCGCGAACCGAAAGCACGATTCGAATTATCCACCGAAAATTGGGGACGCGAACCGTTTCGGAAAGTCACCCGCGGCCATTATGGTCTTGGCCTGAATCGCCTGCGCGTTATCATGGAAGCGCACGGTGGCGAAATGCATGCTAAGTATGATCCAAAAGATTCAACGCTCCTCACGACGCTCTCGCTGCCACTGGCGCATGGAGGAGATTGAAGGTCGCGCCTGTCTCGTTTTTGGGCGACTGGAGCGATCGGCTAACGCGTATTATGAGCGCAGATCCCTGAGATGAAGAACCATCGCATTCTGATTATTGATGACGAGCGCCCGATTCTAGTCACCCTGGAGGCGCTTCTCCAGCGTCATGGTTATCAAGTCGATACTGCTCCGACCGCTTCCCAAGGATTGAAGTTGCTGAAAACCAAATCTCCCTCGCTCGTTTTGCTCGATCTCCAATTACCGGACGCAGAAGGGTTGGAAACGCTCGACCGAATCAAGACCGAGCTCCCGGACATGCACGTCATCATTTTGACAGCGCACGATTCATTGCATAATGCGATCGAATCGATCAAGCGCGGAGCGTACCATTTCATCAGCAAACCATACGCCCCCGAAGAATTGCTCAGTCTGGTAGAGAAAGCGTTGGAGAAACAATCGCTCCTGCGAGAAGCTGAAGAGCTCCGTCAAAAAACAGAGCAACTCGAAAAGCGTCTCGAAATCGCCGAGACACGGCTCACCCCAATTTTCATGAGCAAGCCGATGCAGAAGATCGAGGAGTTGATCAACGCAATGGCCCCATCCGACGCAAACGTGCTCATCGTCGGGGAAAGCGGCGTGGGCAAGGAAGTGATTGCAAACGTGATCCACGTGCGCAGCCGGCGCGCCGGGCAGGCAATGGTGAAGCTAAATTGTGCTGCATTTCCGCAAACCATGATAGAGGGAGAACTCTTTGGTTACGTGAAAGGGGCGTTTACCGGAGCGATGAACGATTTTCCGGGAATGATCGCGGCGGCGAACGGCGGCACGCTTTTTTTGGACGAAATATCGGACATGCCGGCGGATTTGCAGACGCGCTTTTTGCGCGTGTTGCAGGAGCGTGAGTACCGGCCTCTTGGAAGCACGCAAACAATGAAGGCCGACTTCCGGGTGATCGCTTCAACCAATTACCCTGTTGCCCAGGCGCTTTCCGAGAACCGTCTGCGCTCTGATTTGTACTACCGGCTAAACACTTTTCAAATCGAAGTGCCCCCGCTCCGGGATCGCAAGCAGGACATCCCGCCCCTGATCGCTTCATTTCTAAGGCAGTTTGCTCGGCAATTGAAAAGGACCGAACCGGACATCGAGCCAGATGCTTTTCAAAAGCTACTCGATTACGCCTGGCCGGGGAATGTTCGCGAATTGCAAAACGCGATCGAATACGCGGTGGTTCTGGCACGGCAGGGCTTGATCGGGGTGAAAGAGCTGCCCGCTGAAATTCAATTACCCACAGTGCTGCAACAAACCGAGCGCTCTGTTCCGCCACGAACGGGTGTGCAAAGCCTCGATGACGTCGAGCGCAACACGATTCTCCAGGCACTCGCGGAATGCCACGGCAACAAGAAGAAAGCGGCAGAACTTCTCGGCATCCAGCGTCCGACTCTCTACAACAAAATGAGGCGTTACGCGATCGAGCTGTAAACGGATTTCACGCTTTTGGATTTGTCGGCGCGTGTCACCGTTTGCAAAGCGGCAGTCCAAAATCGACAATCAAAATCGTGGCATCCCGTCATCTCGAGCAAGTTCTGGCGCACGCGGAGAATCAACTTGCCGCCACAGGTGCACGACGCCCCACTGAAGTTCTCCCGCTCTACAAAAAATTTCTCAAGGTCGAAGAACACCGGCTGCGGCTGAAACACCAAGCCGGTCATGGCGGTCGGGAAATTTGTGCGCACCGTGCTGATCTTGTCGATGTTTTGTTACGATACGTCTTCGGAGCGGCGTTCACCGCTACCCGCCCCGAAGAGGCGTCCGGTGCTCCCCTGGCATTGATTGCCCTTGGCGGATACGGCCGAGGCGAGCTGAATCCATTTAGCGATATCGATGTCATGCTTCTCCACCGGCAAGGGGCAAAGAAGATTTCGCCTCATCTCGAGGAAATGGTGGAGCAGGTTCTCTATTTGCTCTGGGACAGCGGCTTCAAAGTTGGACATTCGACCCGGTCGATCAAAGAAGCGATCACGCAGGCCAATCGCGATATGCTGACAAAGACCGCGATGCTTGAGTCGCGTTTCCTGGCGGGCGATGCAGAGCTGGCGCGAGAGTTTCGGGAGCAGTTTCGTTCCAAATGCGTAGAAGGACACGAACGGGAATACGTCGAAATGCGGATGCAAGACCAAGTCGTACGGCACAAGAAATTCGGCGACAGCGTCTATCTCCAGGAACCGCACGTGAAGAGCGGATGTGGCGGGCTGCGCGATTACCAGAATCTTCTTTGGATGACGTATTTCAAAGAAGGCTCATTGAGCACGAACCAACTTGTTGGCAAAGACTGGCTGAGCGAAACCGACCAACGGCGGATCGAGAGGGCCTACGATTTTCTTCTTCGCTTGCGCACCGATTTGCATTATGCCACCGGACGCGCCACCGACATTCTGCATCTCAACTTGCAGGAACAAATCGCCAAACGGCTAAACTACTCTATTGGCAACGGTCAGCTTCGCAGCGAAACGCTCATGCGAGATTACTTCGAGCACACGCGAAATATCTTTCGTGTGACCGAACGTATTAGCGCACAATTCGGAACCGGGCACGTCACGAGCAGGACCCGTTCTCTTTTCAGTTTTCTTCCATTAATACGGCCGGACAAAACTCCGATTGGCGAGTCGTTCTTTATTCGCAATAAACAACTGCATCCGGATCGACGCGATCTTTTCCAGAAAGATCCGGAGCAGATGATGCGAGCGTTCCAACTCATCCAAGAATACGTCTTGGATCTAAGCCCGGAGGCGGCGGATTTGGTGAGCCGAAGCCTCGAACAAGTTACCCGGACGTATCAATACGCGCGGGGCCCACGCGAAATCTTCACGGCAATTCTGTCGCGGAAGGGCGAAGTGGGCCGCGTCCTTCGAGCAATGCATCGCGTCGATTTCCTGGGACGATACATCCCGGAATTCGGCCAGCTGACCTGTCTGGTGCAACATGAGTTTCTGCATCGTTACACAGCCGACGAACACACGCTGGTCTGCATCGACAAGCTCGATGCCATCGTAAAAACAGATGATTCGAAGCTGATTGCCTATCGCAAGATTTTTGAACAACTCGACGATCCCTTTGTTCTCTATCTCGCGTTACTTTTGCACGACACTGGGAAAGCCGTTGGAGCGTGGCCACACTCTGAAGCCAGCGCGCTTTTCGCCCAACGCGTCGCCACCCGGCTGCAGTTATCACCCGAGCAGCGCAAGTCGCTTATCCTGCTGGTCGACCATCACCTCACCCTCTCCAAAATCGCGCAACAGAGAAATCTTGATGACCCCGCCACAGTGGCGGAGTTGGCCAAAATCGTGAAGCACCAAAAAAATCTGGATGCCTTGATGCTGCTTACTTTGGCTGACGGCCAGGGCACAAGTGCAGAGGCGTGGTCCGATTGGAAAGAATCGCTTGTCTGGGAGTTGTTTCACGAGACCTCGCGCTACCTGACCGATCAGAAATCTTATTACGAACAAACAAAAATCGAGCGCGAGAGCTTGCAGGTTTCGGTGGCTGAAGCTCTTCCCCCTGATTATGCCGACGAAATTGAGGCGCATTTTGATTTTATGCCGGACAATTATTTTCGCGGCTGCGATGTGCCAGAAATCGTCGAGCATCTCAAACTGTTGCGCTCGTTCTTTGAGAATGTCTTAAGCCGAGGCGAGCAGCCACTGGCGCCGGCTGTCAAATGGAAAGCTTTCACAGAGCACGGCCACAGCCTCGTTAGTTTTTGGACGTGGGACCACGAACAGTTGCTGGCCAAAATTGCCGGATCGTTTTCGGTCGTGCCGATCAATATCTTGAGCGCGGATGTTTTCCCGCGAGGAGACAACGTTGTTCTGAGCGTTTTTCGCGTGTGCAATACGAAAGCACACGCCGTCACCGACTCGCGCGAATTCGAGCTGGTCGAACAAACTTTGGGTCACGCCCTCGCGGATGAGAATTTCGATTTTCTTCCGTTAATCGAAAAAGCGAAACGTCAGAGTCGCCTTCGTCTGGCGCCCGGAATCGAGTTTCCCACCCATATCGGCGTGGATAATAAAACGCACCCGATGTATACCCTGATCGAGATTCAGGCTCCAGACCGGCTCGGACTGCTTTACGATATTCTCGCCTCCCTTGATCGCGAGAGTGTTTTAATCGCGCTCTCTCGGATTAACACGCAGGATGGCGCAGCCATCGATACTTTGTATGTCGTGGATCGCTCGACCCATACTAAGATTATCGATTCAGACCGCATTACCGCGATCCAGCGACATCTTCAAAGGGCAATTCTGGGTGGAGGCGCCGCCAAGTCAAAGTAAGGGAAAAAAGCAAACGCCCCGCCATTTTCATTTCTATGAACGTGCTTATCCTCGCGGCGGGCTACGCGACGCGCCTCTATCCGCTAACGCTCCACAAAGCGAAGCCGCTGCTCCCGGTCGGAGGCAAACCGATCATCGAGTGGGTCGTGGAGAACCTTACCGATGTTCCGGACCTGGAGACGGTTTACATTGTGACGAACGACAAATTCGCGCATGACTTCCAAACCTGGACTGAGCGCTACCGAAACCAACAGCCCAAATTCAAATTTAAGATCATCAACGACGGCTCCAAAAGCGACGACGACAAGCTCGGCGCGATTGGTGATATTAATTTCGTCGTAACCCGGGAGAAGCTGACTGAAAGCGATTTGTTGATTGTCGCAGGCGACAACTTGTTCAGTGAATCGCTGGCCGGATTTGTTGACTCCGCGAAAAAGGCGGATGCAACAGTCGCCGTTTATGACGTTGGCGATGCTGAGGCGATTAAAAAGTACGGCAATATCGCGATCGACCCTGACGGAGTCATCACCCATTTTGAAGAAAAACCGGAGAAACCTCGAAGCACCCTGGCCGCGATCGCTCTTTATTATTATTCACCAAAAGTTCTTTCCCTTTTCGCAACTTATCTCGCTGCCGGCAACAACCCAGATCAACCGGGTCGTTTTGTGCAATGGCTCTACCGGCGCACGCCGGTGAAAACATTCGAGCTCAAAGGCAAATGGCTCGACATTGGAAGCAAAGAGACACTGAGAGAAGCCGACGAGATCTTTCGAAAGATCGCCCGGTGAAAACGGTAGAGTGCGGCGTCCGTTTATCGGACGGATTCGCCGCGAATGGGAGACGCCGGAGCGTTGCCAATCCTTTACTTCAGGCGGCCTTCATCAAATTCGATCAGATCGAAATATGTTTGAATATCGTTGCGACCCTCGCCTCCCGCTTCTTTGAGAAAATGGAGAAAGCGCGCCTTTTTTGCGGCGGTGTCCGGGTGCCTGGAAATCATCGCCTCATTCCATTGTTCGATTGCTTCGGGCGAATGTCTCGCTCCGTTTTCCTGGATCCAGTCTAAGATTGCGCCATCATCATCCAGGCTATTGGCGACGTCTTCAAATGCATTGCTGTCCAGCTTTAGGAACGCAAGCAAATGCTTATCGAAACCAACAGTTTTATAATTGTAGCCATTGAGCAGCCCTTTTCGATGAAGCCTCGCCTTGTCGATCAAACGTGGCAAATGCACGTAGCCGCCAAGTTTTTCGTACGGACTGCGCGGATGCAGTCTTTGCATCGGGGCGAAGCCTAAGTTGCAGGCAACGGCTGGGGCGCCGCACCGGAAATGTCGGGCTCCGCCGTGCTCGCGGCCGCTGGTTTTCGTTCCGGCAACAATTCCCCCTGTGTGAGATCAGCCTGACCAATAACGAGCTGGCCGGAAAAGATCCCGCCTTTCTCCACTGTGATCGCCTTGGCCGTGACATTCCCCTCGAGCGAACCCTTTTTGTGAATCGTAACAATTGTTTGAGCAATGATTTCACCCGACATCGCTCCCTTAATTTCGATGCTTGAGACTCTCACCCGGCGGAAGCAGTGGATATTGGCTTTACGTTCGACAACTATGTGTCTAGCGGTGAGACGGCCAGGAATTCTTCCTGAAAAATTAATCGTCGCCGTGTCATCACAGTGCAGATTCCCGCGCAGCTTGCCCTCAATTAAAGCCGATCTGCAAATCACGCTGGTGCTGCTCAAATCTCCTTTAGCCGTGAGATGCACGTCGCCGCGTGTTCGAATTGTTCGGCTGAAACTGCCGTCGATTCTGTAATCGCGCAGATCAACATGGGCGCTGCATCCCGGACAAATTGTCGAAGTAGCCGTACTGCAGACTTGTTGCTTTCGCTGACATTCAAAACACTCGATTATCAAGGTGCGTTGCCGCTTCCAGAAATCCTCGAGTTTGTGACGGATCGAGGGATTTTCCGGGGCGGGCGCTTCTTCTTTTACGTGTAGCTTTAGACCAGCTTTCGGGGCAAATGGAGGAAAGTAACGGCCGCATTGGCGGCACATTGAGCTTTTGGCCGCGACGTATTCCATCTGCTTAAAGCCACAGTGCGGGCATTCCACACTGACTTTAGCAGGCGACGGATTGGCCACTGCAGTGCTAAGCGAAAGCCTTTCTTATCCGCGTCCCCCGAAGGCGGCCTTAACCGGCTCTTGCCGGAGAATTTCCGGACGGACTGGCGCCGACTTGGCCGGGATCGTTCCACTGGTGACTTCCGATTTACCGATAAAAGTCGCTCCCTCTTCGATGACGAGACGTGCCGCTTTCAAGTCTCCCTGCAGTGTGCACTTCGATTTCAATTCGGCGCGCTCTGCCACCGTGATATTCCCATGCACCTTGCCGTAAACCGTGATCGATTTGGTTTTGATCTCGCCGCGAATGTCAGCGTTCTCGCCAATTGTCAGCACGCCATCGGAATTGATTTCCCCTTCGACTTTCCCGTCGATGAGAAGTTCCTTTTGGAACTTGATCGAGCCTTTGATTTCGACATCGCTCGAAAGAACGTCTTTGCCACCTTGTTCTGCCATAGGTTTTTGGTAATCGATTATTGTTGATGTTCTTGGTTCTTCGCGACTCGCAAAACGATTGTTATCATCTGTATCCCAATGCAGTGATCTCTCATCGACCGACGGCACCGGCTTTTGCGGGACGAATCTTCTCAGCATTCTCCTATTATTGTGACAGTCGCTGATGCTGTCAACGGATTCTCACCGTGATCCGCAATTTTTATCGTTCAACAGCGGTCCGGTAGACTTTGCCAATACCATTCTGCCCTGAAAAAACCAAGAACCGCGGCACCTGGGCTGGTGTTCTATCCAGCACGAAACAGAGCGGCCGTCGAGGCAACGGCAAACCCAAAATAGCGGAGGAATTCTGCGCGACAGGTTCGAAATCGCAGGTGAGCACCCAGGTCACCTTGCGATTCTCCAGAATCTCGCGCGCGCTTCGCCAATCTTCGGAAAGGAAGAACCGGGCGCTGTCTGTAATTCCCGACAAGCTTTCGTGTGAGCTACCAGCCACGCCCGGTTGCTCTGACCAATAAGAGATCGATGGCGAAAGCCACCACGGCGCCAAAAACGGGTGGTTCTCCGACGATTGCAAATTGATTGCCAGATCGCGCACCCGCACTGATTCATTCCTCTGTTCGATCCGACGGGCGTATTCCGCTTCGTTAGGCCAAAGTTGCGTTTCCCAATCACGCGCAATTGGAAAAATCGACAACACAAAAGCGACCCAAACCGCTGTCCGCGATTTGATCGGCTCGAGCAAATCCGGAAGCGCAATCGCAAAGACCGAAACAAAAAAATACGCCCAGCGTGCCTGCCAAATCGTCAGGCCATAAGTCGCGACGAGAAGAGCCAGGATGGTCGGCGGCAGCAGCGTTCCCTTTCGAAG
>QHON01000132.1 GCA_003218815.1 Verrucomicrobiota bacterium | reverse complement strand
GAAAGTGAATCGGCGGCTGGCCGTGTAAAACACCGAAGCGGCTGCAAAAGCGATTGAGAAGTGAATTGCGAGGCCCAGGCCGGCCGTCGCCAGGCCTCCCTCAAGCGCTTGTTGGCCGAGAAGACCCATCGCCACTCCCTGCAAGACGCGGATTGGTCCTACGCCTTTTAGTCCCGCGAGCACAAACGCGGATGTGATATCGAGGATTCCTGCGATCAAACCAGCGGACGCGATCGCGCGAAAAGCACGAAATTTTTCCGTCGAGTTAGCCATCGAAGATCTGTTCATGCGAGTCTCGCTACTAGGCCAGAATGGCGTTGCCCGTCAAATGGTTACCGTTAGACTCTTCGCCTGATGGCTGCACCGATCCGTATCCTCACGGCTGTGCCGATTTGCGATGGGCACGACAGCGCGATCAACACGATCAATCTCGAGTTTATCCGGCACGGGATTGAGGTCATTTATCTCGGCTATCATCGCTCGGTTGGCGACATTGTGCGCGCCGCCATTCAGGAGGACGTGCGTGCCATCGGCATTTCCAGTTACAACGGCGGTCACATCGAGTTCTTCGCGGAAGTTGTCGATCTTTTGCGCAAACGCGGCGCGAGTGACATCAAAGTGTTCGGCGGCGGGGGCGGGACGATTACACACGAGGATGCAATCGCGATGCGGCGCAAAGGCGTGGAGCAGATTTTCTTTGCCGGCACGTCACTCACGGAAATGACCGATTATGTGCGCGACAATTACGGTAAGGCCCGGAAAAAACGATCTCTCTCAAAATCGCGCGAGATCGAGCTCGCACGGGAGCTGACGGAAATTGAAGGCACCTACGGTAAGGGCAAGCGCCCAGCACGGAAAAGAAAAATCGCCAATCCCCAGCCCCCAATCCGGAATTCAAAGGTGATTGGTTTCACCGGACCAGGCGGCGCGGGAAAAACGACACTGATCGATGAGTTAGTGCTACGAATTCTTTTGCGACAGCCTACAGCGCGAATCGCGATTTTGTCGCACGATCCGAGTGTTGTCGGCGAGGGCGCGTTACTGGGCGACCGCGCCACGATGATTAATTCGCAGAACGATCGCGTGTTCATGCGCAGCATGGCAACGCGGGGACAAGCGGGCGGGCTTTCGCCTGCGACACATGATTGTCTCGCCCTGCTCGCGCAATCCAACTTCGATTACGTCATCATCGAAACGGTTGGCACCGGACAGGAGGCGATGCCGTTTCAGAAAAATGGAATTGTCGATCTAACCGTGCTTGTGATGAACCCGGATTATGGGAGCCAGTTGCAGTTGCAAAAGATCGTCATGCTCGATCTCGCCGATGTCGTGGTGGTGAACAAGAGCGATCTTCAGCGCGCTCGCACCGCCCACAGCGAAATCGAACAGCGTCTGGAACAGAACCGCCGCGCGCAACGGCTCATCGACACAGTCGCAAAACGGCATCGTGACCCTGGCGTGGATCGATTGTTCGACTTAATTTCAGCAGACAGGACGCGATGATCATCACAAAATCATTATGAGCAAGCTTGGACGAGTCGTTGAAGCAGTTGAGAAGTACAACCGGTTTGTTCTCGATCAGGTGAAACGCGCACGGACGGACGAAAAATTCGGGCGCGAGCTGATTACCCGTTGGAGCGAAACCAAGGCAAAAACGCCGGTGACGCACACACCGACGGGGTTGCCATTGCCACGCCTTGCACTGCCGGAAATCGACGAGCCGGGCGAGATCGCGCGTTATCTCTTTGGCGAAGGATTGCCCGGGGAGTTTCCGTTTCTGAACGGCGCATATCGCGAGATGTATTTGGAGCCGGTGCGTGAAAACGAATTGGGCAGTTACGGAAGAAATGGTGACAAGAATGAGGTAGCCGCGGAGATGTCGCCTGCAAATCGCTCGAAGGTGCCGACACGGCCGCCTCGACAGTCGCGACCGCCGGAGGAACCGACACGTTTGTTCTCTGGGTTGATGCTGGCTGAAGACACGAACGAGCGCTTCCATTATCTGACCCAGCATCAGCGGACGCATCGGCTCAGCACCGCATTCGACGGGCCGACACTTTACGGGATCGACAGCGACGCGGACGGCGTCTTCGGCAAAATCGGCGAAGGGGGAGTGGCAATCGACACAGTCGAAGACATGGTGCGGCTTTATGATGGATTCGATCTTGGCTCGCCGAATTTCTCCGCGTCGATGACGATCAGTGGACCGGCGCCAATCATCATGGCGATGTACATCGCGGCAGCCAAAAGTCGTTTCGGGTCAAAAGTTGTGCCGAAACTACGCGGTACGATTCAGGCCGACATTTTCAAGGAAGTCCAGGCCCAGAACGAAACGATTTTTCCAATCGAAGCGTCGCTGCGTTTTCTCACCGACATGGTCGAATTCACCACGCGCAAACTGCCGCGCTGGTATCCGATCTCGATTAGCGGTTATCACATCGGCGAAGCCGGCTCCACGCCTGTTCAACAGGCCGCTTACACACTTTCGAATGGGTTCGCTTACGCGGAAATGTTCGCCGGGCGCGGGATTCCGGTCGATCAATTTGGACCGCGCCTTTCGTTCTTTCTCGATTGTGGGCTCGACGCCGAATACATCGCCCTGGCGCGGGTCTCGCGCAGGATTTGGGCGATCGGAATGCGCGACGCCTACGGCGCGGGACCACGCGGGCAGCTTTTCAAATTGCACACGCAGACCAGCGGCCGGTCGTTGATCGCAGCGGAATTCAAAAATAATCTCACCCGCACGGCGGCGGAGTTGATGCTCGCTTACATGAACGCGACGAATTCGTGCCACTCAAACAGCGCGGATGAACCGTTCACAACGCCAAGCGAAGAGTGGATCCGGCTGGCGGCGCACGGGCAAGCGATCCTGCTCGAGGAATCAGGAATTTTTAAGCACACCATGAACATGTTAAGCGGCTCGCCGGGCATGAAAGCAGTGGAGCGCGCAGTGGAGGCTGGGATTCTCGATGAGTTCCGCGAGATCGAGCGTCTTGGAGGCGTGCTTGCCGCGGTGGAAGATCGTTTTCAGCGCAGCCAAATTCAGAATGCGGCGCATCGTTACGAACAGCAAATTTACGACGGGACTCGGCCGATTATTGGATTGAATCGATACCGCAACGGAACGGATGACATCCCGGAAGTGAAACTCGCGCGCACACCGCGCGCGAAACAGCAACTACAAGTTGATCGCCTTAAAAAGTTCAAAAAAAAGAATGTGGAGAAAGCCAAGCATGCCCTCGACAAACTTGTCGATGTTGTGGAGCGCGGCGAAAATTGTTTCCCGGCGTTGCTCGACGCGGTGGAAGTGTCCTCGTTAGGCCAAATTACCGGCCGCTTGCAGGAAGTGGTCGGAAGGTTCCGGCCAATGGTGTAAAGGGGGTGAGCCACCTTGGATACGCTGGGTTCATTCATGACCCGCTGTTCATAGCTGGCAAGGATTAGCAGGTATGTACCGCAAATTTGTGAATCAATTCATTGAGGTCATTAATGGGTGGACGCAAGCCGTGGGACAAGCATGCTGCGCCGCGCTAATGGATCATGGCACCGATTACCCTCACCATAGTCTCCGCTTAGAACTACAACGCTCAGGTGCCCGATCCAGACTGATCGCAATTCTGCTGGCCTGTGTCGCCATGCTCCAGCCAAACGCGCTATTTGCAGATATGATCCCTGTGCGCCACACGGAAGGCCTGATCCATGGCTTTCTTGTCGTGCGGACCCTTGAAGGCAAGGCCATCGCCGATGGTCAGATGACGCAGGACGCGCGGGGCGATCGCGTAACCACCCATCTAATATTTCGTTTCAAAGATGGTTCGATCTACGAGGACACGACCATATTCTCTCAGCGCGGTACATTCCGCCTCTTGAGCGACCGCCTAATTCTGAGAGGTCCGTCGTTCAAGCAACCGATGGACACCTCGATCAACACTTCTACAGGCCAAATTAAGGTCCGTTACACCGAGGCTAAGGGCAAAGAGAAAGTCATTGCCCAGCGGATGGAGCTGCCGCCAGATGTCGCCAACGGCTTGCTCTTAACGCTGATGAAGGACATAAAACCGAGTGTGCCGCGGACGACCGTATCAATGGTAGCGACCACGCCAAAGCCGCGGGTCGTCAAGCTTGCGATCAGTCCGCGAGGGGAGGAACCGTTCACGATTGGAAGGTTCCATCATAAAGCCATGCACTTTGCTGTGAAAGTTGAAATCGGAGGCCTCACTGGCTTCGTAGCGCGTCTGATGGGGAAGCAACCAGCGGACACGCATGTTTGGGTCCTTGGCGGCGAGGCCCCGGCCTTCGTGAAGGCAGAGGGCCCACTCTATGTGGGCGGCCCTATCTGGCGAATACAACTGGCAAGCGCCGGAATCTTCTAGAGCGGCTATATTCCGGCGACGCGCCTGATCTCATCGAGCGCGGCGGGATTTTCGAGCGCGGAGGTGTCGCCAAGTTTTTCGCCGATGTAAGCGGCGCGAACGACGCGTCGCATCACTTTGGCGTTTCGCGTTTTCGGAATGTCTGGTACGAAAAATACCTCGCGCGGCGCGAGTGCCTTCCCCAAATCGCGCGCGACGTTTCCTTTTAATTCAGCCGCAAGGCTTGTCCTGAGTGCAGCCGAAGGATCGACATCTCCATTCGCGTCTTTCTTTAAAACGCAAAAACAAACGAGCGCTTCTCCTTTGATCGGATCGGGAACGCCGACCGCTGCGGCTTCACTTACCTGTGGATGTGCTACCAGAATCGATTCCACTTCGGCCGGGCCGAGACGTTTGCCTGCAACTTTAATCGTGTCATCGCTGCGACCGAGAATGTACCAAAGTCCATCGTCATCGACTGCCGCCCAGTCTCCGTGGACCCAAATGTCCGGCCACCGCGACCAGTAACTGTCGACGTAACGATGCGGATCACGCCAGAAGCCGCGCGTCATTCCGATCCAGGGCTCATGAATCACCAGTTCGCCGACTTTGCCGCGCACGGATTTGCCGTTTTCATCTACCACGTCCGCTGCCATTCCAGGTAATGGCCCGGAAAAAGCGCACGGTTTCATTGGCGTCAGGACGTTGCCCATGACGATGCCACCGGAGATTTCCGTGCCGCCGGAATAATTAATGATCGGGAGTTTTCCGCGACCGACGTTTTGGAACAACCACATCCATGGATCGGGGTTCCACGGTTCGCCAGTGGAAGCGAATTTGCGCAGCGATGAAAGGTCGTGTCGATGCACGATTTCGTCGCCATAACGACGGAGCGCTCGAATCAATGTAGGGGACACGCCCAGCGCCGTCACTTTGTGGCGATCTACCAGCGACCAGACGCGGTCGGGTCCGGGGAAATCTGGGGCACCGTCGTAAAGCATCATTGTCGCGCCGAGCAACAAAGTTCCGAAGACCTCCCACGGTCCCATCATCCAACCCAT
>QHON01000131.1 GCA_003218815.1 Verrucomicrobiota bacterium | reverse complement strand
CCTGGAGCGGTTGCGGCGGACTAAGTGTGGTCCTTAACGCCGCCTTTCATCGCGCAGTGGCGGCGACAATTCATCAGCGAGAACAAAGAGATTGTTGTATCGAAAGTTTCTTGACCTGATACGAGCAACGATTCTAGTCGCATGCGGCTTTTTTCAATGAAGCGATATCTTCCATTTTTCATTGTCGGGACGGTTGCGTTAGTCACGCTCGCCAGCGGAGCGCTGCTTTACCGGGCGAAGCGGCTTCCGGCCCTGGCGATCCCCGAGAATTCTACCACGTCTGCAATGGGCGGCACAGAGATGGTTCACGTTCGTGGACGCACCGACGCACCGGTAACACTCGTGGAATTCGGAGACTTCCAGTGTCCGCCGTGTGCGACTTTAGCTGATCCAGTTAACAAACTCGAACAGGAGTACCATTCGCGTTTGCGCCTGGTCTTTCGTCACCTCCCGCTCCCGAATCATAAGCATGCGCGCGAAGCGGCGCTGGCGTCAGAAGCAGCGAGTCTGCAAGGCCGTTTTTGGGAGATGCACGACCTGCTCTATCGAGAACAATCCGTCTGGAGCAAGGCCCCAGACGTGCGGGTGTTGTTCAGCGCTTACGCCGGAATGCTGGGCTTGAACATCGATCGATTCAAAAAAGATATTGAGAGCGAGCAAGCCAAAGCGCGGGTTAAGTCTGATGAGCAGCAAGCGCTGGCACTTGGTTTGGCGAATACGCCTACGATTTTTATTAATGATCATCGGGTGCCCCCTGCCCAGTTAAATCACTCCGGTTTACGCGTCGCGATCGGTGCGGCCATGAACGAGAAGGTTTTGAAGTAACGAGTGCGACAAACGTGACCTTTTAACAAGAGACAGTGATGAAACTGACCGGTTCGCGCATTTCAATTAGTCTGTATACAATCGCGGCATTCATCGCGCTGCTTGGGCTGGCGGATGCAACTTACCTGACGGTGCAGGCGTTGACTGGCGAGACGCTGGTCTGCGGCGGCTCGCCAGATTGCTTTCGTGTGCTCGGCAGTTCGTATGCGCGGGTAGCTGGAATACCGGTGGCAGCCTTCGGCACACTCGCTTACTTCGGCGTGTTCAGCTTTGCGATGTTCGCCGCTTTCGGATACGCGCGCGCGCGCGCATTTCTCACGCTAACCGTAGGAACGATGTTCCTCGCCACGCTTTGGCTGCTGTATGTGCAGGCGTTCGTCCTGCACGCGTTCTGCCGCTACTGTTTATTCTCGGCCGCGCTCGTCTTCGGGCTCTCGGCGATAGCCGTTCTCGTTCCTTCTTCGCGCTGAGGTCCCCATAATTGACAAACCCAAGCTTTTCTCTTTAAATAGTCGCGGTAATTTCTCCGTCGTCAGCCATTCTCTCGCAAATGGCTGCGCTGTTCGGAATTTAGAGCTTTTTAGTCAGGCAACTTTCAGGTCAAGAAAACATAACTCCGCATTATGGCGGGACACAGTAAATGGTCGAAGGTCAAGCGTTTCAAAGGCGCGATCGACGCGAAACGCGGAAAGATCTTCAGCAAACTCTCCAAGGAAATAACCATTGCCGCTAAAACCGGCGGTGGTGATCCTACCGGGAACCCGCGTCTGCGCAGCGCGATCCAGGCGGCACGCGGGCAAAGCATGCCGAACGATAACATCGAACGGGCGATTAAACGGGGAACCGGCGAAGGGAACGAAGCTGCGCGTTTCGATGAAATTGTTTACGAGGGTTATGCGGCGGGCGGTGTAGCAGTGATTGTCGAAGCCGCGACCGACAATAAGAATCGAACAGCCGCGGAGATTCGCAGCATCTTCGTCAAAAATAATGGCAGCCTTGCTTCGACCGGAAGCGTTTCATACATGTTCCACAAGAAGGGCCAAATTACCGTCCCGCGGTCGAGCATCAATGAAGACCAGATCCTGGAATTGGCACTGGATGCTGGAGCGGAGGAGTTGACAACCGCGGAAGATCAGTATGTTATTACGACTTCCCACGATCAGCTCTACGCCGTAGCTGAGGCGCTCAAAAATGCGGCCGTAACCACCGATGGGCAAAAGTTTACGTTCATTCCCGATACGACTGTTCCGGTCGCCGACGAAAGCGTCGCACAGCAGATTCTGCGCTTGTGTGATGCGCTCGAAGACGACGATGACGTGCAAAACGTCTATTCAAATCTAGATATTCCCGACGAATTACTGGCCAGGTTGCCGGCCTAAAAAATTTATTGCTGCAGGAAATTTCAAAACGCCGCTCGCTGCGGCAAGCGAAGAATTCCAATTAAACTATGAACGAAGAAAACGAAAATCAGCCTGCGCCGCTGGAAGCTGAGTCCGCTTCAACGGAGCAACGCCAGCATCGTCCACGACGGCGTTATCCACGACGGCGTTATCGCGATCGGAGCAATCGGTTTGGAAGCGATAATTTCAATGATTCGTCTAACGACGCCCCGAATTCTTCGCCGGCGACGGCCGACCCTGCTACCGGGAGCGTGGGTGTTGAAACGTTGGATCGATCCGCCTCAGGCGGACCTGAAGGCGAGAGTGCCGTTGAAAACGGCGAGCAAGTTCAGCGCGAACCGGAATTTGGCGAAGGCATCATTGAAATTTCGGGCAAAGGTTTTGGATTCTTGCGCGACCCGAAGCGCAACTTCGTGCAGACACCACAGGATATTTTTGTAACGCCCGAAATCGTCCGCCGTTTTGGTTTGCGGGACGGCATGTGGATTTACGGCGAGACGCGCCGCGGCAATCGCGGTCCGCAATTGACCAAGCTGCTCACCATCAACGGGGAGGAGCCGCCGAAATATCAAGGCCTGCGACCGTTTGAGGAATTGACGACGATTAACCCAAACAAGCGGATCAAGCTTGAGACGGTGCCGGATCGATACACGACCCGGATTATGGATTTGATGACTCCCCTTGGCATGGGTCAGCGGGGATTAATTGTTGCGCCGCCCCGGACTGGCAAGACGACACTGCTGCATCACATCGCTGAAGCAGTCACGAAAAATCACAAGGAGGTGCATGTGATTATTTTGCTTGTCGATGAACGGCCGGAGGAGGTCACCGATTTCCGGCGTTCGCATCCGACGGCCGAACTGATGGCGAGCTCGAACGACAGCGATATCAAAAGCCATACTCGCATCGCGCAACTTGCCATCGAGCGCGCGAAACGGCTCGTCGAAGCGGGAAAGCATGTATTTATCCTGCTTGATTCAATTACGCGCACAGCGCGCGCATTCAATAACGCGATGGGCGGGGGCGGTCGCACCATGAGTGGCGGCATCGACGCGCGCGCGATGGAAATTCCGCGCAAGATTTTCGCGGCCGCGCGTAACACTGAAGAAGCCGGCTCACTCACCATTGTCGCCACAGCGTTAATTGAAACGGGCAGCCGCATGGACGAGCTGATCTTTCAGGAATTCAAAGGCACCGGAAACATGGAAATGGTGCTCGATCGAAAAATCAGCGACCAGCGGATTTATCCGGCGGTCGATATTTTCCTCTCCGGCACGCGGCGTGAAGAATTGCTGCTGCAACCGTGGGAACTGGAGAAAATCAACCTCATCCGGCGAGGCCTTGCCGGCCACAAACCAGAGGAAGCGATCCAGCGTCTGTTGATGTTCGTGAAAAAATTCCCGACGAACGCCGAGATGCTGAAGGGAATTCCGGGTTAAGAGTCTCGAGCGAGGGTCATCGACAGTCCTCGAGAACTTCTTTGGTTACGCTTAGAACGTTGGGTCCGCCGCAGCAATGCTGACTGCGACGTGCGATCCAGGCGGTGGCAATGAAATCCCAAATCGGCAATCGCAAAACCGGCCCTGAACGAAAGGGAGCGGAGCCGAACAGATCGGGATCGGAAACGTGGGAGTGGGAAGTTCTCCCTCCAGAAGTTCGACAAGAGCGCGCTTCTCTCGAGCTGCTTTTCCGGTGGCTCGCGCTCATCATGGATGAATTCCTCCGCTTTCCCGGAACGAAAATCCGCTTCGGCCTCGATCCGATTATTGGTCTCCTTCCTGGAATCGGCGACGTGGCCTCCGCAATAATTTCGGCGGTGGCACTTGTTCACGCAGCGCGATGTGGTGTTCCGAAAATTCTGCTCGCGCGGATGGCGATGAATATCTTGGTCAACGAAGTGGTCGGAATCATCCCGGGTCTGGGCGACGCGTTTTCATTCTGGTTCAAGTCGAACGTGCGCAATTATGAGCTGCTTCAGCGGTACGCTGCCGCGCCTGAGCGATCGAGAAGAGGCGATTGGATATTCCTTCTCGCGGTTCTGACTCTGCTTTTCATTATCGCTTGCGTAGGTTTGTTTGTGAGCCTGCTCGTGTTGCAGGCTATCTGGCAATTAATTTTCGGGCGGTAACCCAAACTAAGCGGATGCATTCTTAACGCGCAGGTTATAGAGAGCGTGGATGGTCTCGCGGGCGTCGACATACTTTTCACGGAAGCCATCGAGGTCATGATGGCCAAGACGAATGGCAAGCTTTCGTTGTTCGTTCGGATCGCTTGGAAACGCCGAAATGCTTTTATTGTCAAAACGCCGCAATACAGATTCACAACGGCGCAGAAACGTGTACGCCCCTTTGAGTTTGGCTGCTTCTGAATCGGTCATGCGCCTAGTTTCGCACAGCCGGTCGAGGGCACCGGCCCAGTTTGGCTCCCAAATATCGGCGCGCATTTGCAGCGCTTGAACCAGAAATTCGCCTTCAATGCTTCCGCCGGTCCCCGTTTTGAAATCAAGAAAATCGGATCCGCTTCCGCGCTCGCGCCGAATGCGCTCGAGCATGCTGTCGATTCTTATGGGAAGATCGGCATCCTGGCTGGCGCGACGCCAGGCACGTTTTGCAATTTCCGTAAATTCGTTTTGTAATGGCCCGCTGACGGCCCGCGCGCGAGTCAGAGCCTGCAACTCCCACGGCTGCGCCCGGTTTGCGTAATACGATTGATAAGTCTCAAGGGAACAAACAATCGGGCCTTTTTCCCCTTCAGGGCGCAGCCTTGCATCCAGCGCCCAAATATTTCCCTCGGCAGTCGGCTGCGCCATAGCGATGACAAGATTTTGCGCGGCGCGAGTGTCGTCGCCCACGAATAAAACGTCCAGATCCGCGCCGTAGCTGATCTCGCGTCCACCAAATTTTCCGAGCGCGATGATAGTCAATTGCTCGTTTCCAAGGAGTCTGGCCATATAAAGCAGACAGGCTTCGGCCACATCGGAAAGCTCGGTGAAGGTCGCCGCCGGGCTGGAAAGCCCCAGCACCTCGCGTAGGATGATGCGCAACAGTTGCCTCTGCCGGTATGCGCGTATCGGGTCGAGATTGCTGGCATCCGCGCCTAACGAATCGATCCGCCGTAAATTTTCCGCCATCGATCGCGGTTCATGAAATGTTGGATCTCGGGTGATGTCTTCCAGGAGTTGTGGGCGACGGATCAAAAGCTCGCTGGCAAACCGGCTGGCATCGAAGGTTTTTACCAACAGCTCGAGTAGTCGAGGATTAGTGACGAGGAGCTCGAAGAGCAAACTGCGCAAGCCATAGGCTTCAACAAACCGAACCAATTGGTTGAGAGTTGCATCGGGGTCCGCCGCCTTCGCGAGCCACTCAAGCAAAACCGGACGCAGCTTACGGAATATTTGGCGCGTGCGCGGTGCGATATGGAAACTGGCGGGGCCTTGTGCCAGATCCGCAAGCGCCTTGACCGCTCGTTTTTGGTTACTGAAAATTTCCAGATCAATTTTGGCGGGTTCGGCGTGCGTTCCGGAAATGACCCGTTCAAAAATCGAGCGCACAGTGCGCATCTTTTCTTGTAGCGCCACGGTGAATCGTTCACCGGACGAAAAACGAAGGCTGAGGGCGAGTCGCCGCAGAGCTTCCGGTTCCCGCGGAACGGTGTGAGTCTGCTGTTCGGCCTCGATTTGCAAACGATGCTCAACGCGCCGGAGAAACCGATATGCCTTGTCTAGCGTAAGCACCTCATCGCGCGGAAGAAGATCCAATTGACGAAGACCGCGCAGCGCTTTGAGCGTGCTCGCTTCTTGCAGGAACGCATGATGCGCCCCGTGGATAAGCTGAAGTGCCTGCACGACAAACTCGATTTCGCGAATGCCACCCCGGCCGAGTTTGACGTCGCGTTCAAGCTCATCGTGTCCGACGACATCGCGCTCGATGCGTCGCTTGATGTTGGCGATCTCGTCGAGCAAATCGGGTGTCGGGCTACTCGGATAAATGAAAGGTTGATGCTGCCGCAAGAATTCGTAAGCCAACTCCCGACTGCCGCCGATTCCGCGGGCCTTGATCAGGGCGAGGCGCTCCCAAGTTTCGCCGAAACCGGCATAATAATTTTCCATGCTCTCGAGCGATCGCGCGAGTGGCCCAGCTGAGCCTTCCGGGCGAAGACGGAGATCGATCCGAAACAGTGAGCCTTCCGGATGAGGTATTGAAAATGTTTCGAGAATTTTCTTTGCCAGCCGGTTAAAGAATTCGTGATAAGAAAGATGCGGCGATAGTTGACCTTCATCGCTGTAGAGGAAAAGAAGATCGACATCCGAGCTATGATTCAGCTCGCCGCCTCCGAGTTTACCGAGCGCGAGAATGGCGAATTCAGCATGGGGCGAACCGTAGCGTTGCTTGAATTCCGCATTTATAGATTGAAATACGCGACGGACACAAATCTCGGCGATCTGCGAAAGCTCCCCGGTGGTCTCCTCAAGCGGCGCTACGTTCGCAAGTTCCCGAAGCGCGACTCGCGTCATCTCGCGGCCTTTCCAAAAACGAAGCGCTCCAAAATTTTCTTCTGAGATCGAGTCGCCTGCGAGGGTGTGGAGCTCGTTAAACATTTCTGCGTAGCCGCGAGACGCGAGACACACATCAGATTGATGAAGCCAAAGAAGAGCTTCGGGATTCCGCCTCAATCTCGCCGCGCAAATGCTTGAAACTGCGAGGAGGTGAAGCAGGGCAGCTTCGCCCAAGGGAAATTGTTCGACGACGTCGATGAGGGGCACAGCGTTTGCCGGCCACTTTTCGCTAAGTTGACTCAGGGTGGTTTCGACCTGCGGCGGGTCTAGCGAGGCGGCGGCCTTCTCGCGAATCCAACGATCACCGCGATCCATCGGGTGAAGCATCATGCGGATTGGATTGAAAGACTAGCTGTTGCAACGCCGTTGATTACGACGAAGCTGCAGGCGCCAACACGCGAACCGCTCCTTCCCGGATTTGGAAATCAACCGGACAACTCCCAGCCAGTTCGCCGTCGAGTTCCACAGGAACATTTTGTTCGCTCGTGACGCGCAGATGCCTGGTCTGAAAATATTCAATCTCGGGGACGCGAATATCCGAGCTGAACACAACGTCCTGTAGATACTTGATGATCTCGAGATAGCCGAGCCGCTTGAACACGACGACATCAAATAATCCATCATCGATGGCCGCGTGTTTGAAGAATGGGAAAGGTCCTCCATAAAAGCGCCCATTTCCAACGAGAACAAAGGACCCCTCATCGATGGAGGCATTCTCCGACTCAATGAAAAGTCTCGGTGGACGCCGTGCAGCGATTTGCGCTGCGGAGATGAGATAGCTAAGCGGACCGAAACTGCGTTTGAAGGCAAGGCTGGTTTCCTTCACGACTTGCGCATCAAGACCCACGCCGGCGAGCTGAACAAAATATTTTCCATTTGCACTCGGAAGATCGACAAGCCGCGTGTTTTCATCCTGAATAATGTCCCAGCAAAGTTCGAGATCGTGCATGGGTAGACCGAGCTCCATCGCGAAGACATTCACCGTTCCCATCGGGAGGAGGCCCAGCGTGGCTCCGCTCCCGACCAAGCCGTTGACCACCTCGTTAACCGTTCCATCACCGCCCGCGGCAACGATTTTTTCGAACCCCTTATCTGCGGCGCGCCGGGCTAGCGTCTCTGCTTCGCCGGAGCGTGAGGTGGTGAACAAGTCGCCCCCGGGCGCGATCGATTTGATACGCTCCCGCCAACGCTCCGCTTGTTCGCTTCCTGCGGCCGGGTTGAGAATGATGACTGTCTTACTCACACACAGGAAAAAAGGGAAAGGGCTTTGATCTTTTCTTCAAACTGGGGCTGGGTAACGTCTCGGTGGTGCGAAAGCTACGCCTAGTTGTGCTGATTGCCTTTGGGACAGTGATTGCGCTCGGCGCGATTCTGTTAATCGGCGTGAACTTGTATGTGCAATCGCAAGCGACACAAGCAAAGATTCAGCAGGAACTGAGTCAGCGACTCGGTGCCGCATTGGAGATTCGCCGCATGAGCGTGACGCCTTGGGGCGGGCTCGAATTAAGCGGTATTACCATTGCGCAGAACTCTGCGGTGAGCCGGGACCATTTCCTGGAAGCGAGAACGTTCCGTCTTCGCGTTCGTTTCCTCTCGCTTTTTTCACGAAGGCTGGTGATCAAAGAAGTGTCACTGGTTAATCCAAACGTAATTTGGCCGCAAGACACGGCAGGGAAATGGCGATTGCCCGGTTCGCGAGAAAGAGAGACTCCGACTGTTTCAGCGGAACAGCCTCCAGGTAATTCCGAAGCGCGAACCGCAACCGTGCCACCCAATTTGGCTGCGTCTCCTCCACCAGGATTTACGCCAGTACCTCTTCTGTCGCCAGAGCCAGGCACGATCGCCAAATTCCCGACCTCACACGCTGGCTTGGCTCCGGAGATTCAGCGAGTCAACATCAAGGGTGGCAATTTCAGTTTTCTCGATCGCGCCGGTAATGTGATTGGGACCTTCGCAGGCGTGGATTTTCGTTCCAGCATGCGCAATGGTCTTGCCCTTCGCGGCAATGCTAAGGTCGCGAAAATTTCAGTGCGCGATCGTTTTTTTCTCGAGCAGTTGCAATCACCCGTCCACTATGAACCAAACGTGCTGGAGCTTTCGAACATGTCCGCGCGTGCAGGGAAGGGCGAAATCAGTGGCCAGTTCGCGATGCAGCCGGAGACAGAGGATTCTCCATTCAGTGCGAGCGTGACGTTTCGGAATGTCCAGGCTGATCAGATTGTCACAGATGCCGGCGGCCCCAAGGGAATGGTGCAGGGCAAATTAGAGGGTGAATTCCAATCGTCAGGAAAGACCGCCGATCCCGACGCGCTAATTGGGGAGGGCGAGATTTTCCTGCGCGATGGGAGAGTGCAGCAATACAGTCTCCTGGTCGCAATCGGGCAAATCCTTCAAATCGAAGAGCTGACCGAGCTCCGTCTTGAGCAGGCCCAGGCGAAGTACCACGTCAGTCCCGGATTAGTTACCATCGATGAGTTGATCTTGCGGTCGCCGAATGTTCGCCTCTCCGCATCCGGCACGATCACGTTTGACGGCAAGTTGAAGCTCGACTCTCAACTCGCGATCAACGAAAAGATTCGAGGTCAGCTTTTCAGAGCGATCCGCGACAATTTCCAACCCATTAACGACTCAGGCTACTTTGCCCTCAATTTTCAGGTTGGCGGCAGCGTTGATCGGCCAAGAACAAATTTGATGGATAAACTGGTGGGGCGCGATCTCAAGGATCTTGGTAATGCGATCAACAGTCTGTTCGGTGGCGGAAAACGAGAGAGGCCAAAAACAAAAAAACCGACCGACGTGGTAACTCCTGCGCCATCTCTTGTCCCAGAAGCGACCTCACCGCAGACCAGCGCAACGCCAATCCCATCACCATGAGAGTGATCGCCGGCAGCGCCGGCGGCCTCCGCCTGGCAGTACCGAAGAGCCGCGTTCGACCGACAATGGATCGCGTGAAAGCCGCGATCTTTTCCAGTTTGGGCGGCGCGATAATCGATGCACGGGTCCTTGATCTTTTCGCCGGAAGCGGTGCGCTCGGGATTGAAGCGCTCAGCCGCGGCGCGGCATCTGTTCTCTTTGTCGAGGAAGATAGACAATCAACCGAAGCAATCGAAAAAAATCTCGCTAAAACAAAGCTCGGGGGACGCGTGCGTAGGCAGGAAGTCTTCGAATTCCTCAGGCGGTCCTCCGGGCTCGAAAGATTCCAAATCATTTTTGCCGATCCGCCTTACGAAAAAACAAAATCTGGCGAGCGCTTTACTGAAAAGCTCCTGACGAATAAAGAGTTGGCGCGATTACTCGAGTTCGATGGTGTTTTCGTTCTGGAAAAGCGTCCGGCTGAGCAAACTCCTGCGACAAAGTTTTGGGATATCGTCCGGGCGCGAAAATACGGTGCGACCGAGGTCTTGTTCTTGCGGCGTCCTCCCTCAGCGAGCATGACATGATTCGCATCATCTACAATTTGCTCTGGCCACTCGGGCTTTTGTTTTTTTTGCCGGGCTACTTGCTGAAGATGTTCCGTCGCGGCGGTTACCGCCAAAAATTTGGGCAGCGCGTCGGAATGTACAGGGCCGATGTACGCACGCGCTTAACGAAGACAAGATCCACATGGCTGCATGCAGTGAGCGTGGGCGAAGTCACGGTCGCGCTCAAACTGGCGAGCGCGCTGCGTGCTCTCGAACCGGATCTGCATTGCCTGCTCACCACAACGACCACGACCGGATTTGCTTTAGCAAACAAGAATGCTTCTTCCTGGATCGAGGTGATGTACACCCCCCTCGATTTCTGGCCGATCATGCGACGCGCCTTTGCGGTGTTTCACCCGGCGAGAATTCTTCTGATTGAGGCGGAGGTCTGGCCTAACCTCGCCGCGGAAGCTCGCGCACGTCGAATTCCAATTGCGCTTGTTAACGCGCGCTTATCGCCAAGATCGGAAAAGAGATTTCGATTATTCCGATTTTTCGTCGCGCCGACGTTCCGGCTTCTCGATCTGGTGTGCGTCCAAGAACCTGCGGACGTCGATCGATGGCAGCGGCTCGGCGTGGAGCGCAGTCGAATTCGGTACACTGGCAGCATCAAATACGATCCGGTTCGTCGCGATGATCGCGTGCACGTTCAAAAAGCCAGAGTGTTCGACTTGAATGTTTCAAGTCCGGACCAGCTTGTGCTTTTCGGCGGCAGCACTCATCGCGGCGAAGAGGAAATTCTCGCCAGGGTTTTCCTAAAGTTGCGTCAGAAATTTCCGTCGCTGCGCTTGTTTATAGCGCCTCGCCATGTGGAACGGTTGCGCGAAATCCGTGCGCAACTTGAGGCTTTATCGCTCCATGTGCGTTTAGCGAGCGAAGCGAGAAGTCATCGCGACGCGAAGCCAGATTGCGTGCTTCTTGACACAACCGGTGAACTTCAATGCTGGTACGGTATCGCGACTGTTGTCTTTATAGGAAAAAGTTTGATGGCGCATGGAGGGCAGAATCCCGTCGAACCGATTCTAGCAGGCAAACCGGTCATCTTTGGCCCGCATATGGAAAACTTTGCGACGCTTGCGCAAACGCTCGTTGCAAAGAAAAGCGCGATTCAGGTGCTCGATGTCGAT
>QHON01000130.1 GCA_003218815.1 Verrucomicrobiota bacterium | reverse complement strand
GAATACAGTCCATTCATCCATCGGCTTCGCACCGAGCTTGCGATAAAACTTGATCGCCGGTTCATTCCAATTGAGGACGGCCCATTCCATTCGGCCGCAACAGCGCTCGCGCGCAATCTTTGCCAACTGCACAAGCAGCGCGCGACCGTAGCCTTTTCCGCGGACTTCTGGCTTCACGAACAAATCTTCAAGATAAAGTCCGGGGCGACCGAGCCATGTCGAAAAATTGTGAAAGAAAACCGCAAATCCAACCGGCGTTTCGTTTTCGAATGCAAGCAAGATTTCGGCGGCTGGTTTTTTGCCGAACAAAACGTCTACAAGTTGTTCTTCCGTTGCCCAGACCTCGTTCGGCGCGCGCTCGTAGGTGGCAAGATCGCGGATCAACTGAAGGATGATGGGCACATCTGCCACGCGTGCGGAACGGATTTTGAAATCAGTCTGCATGCTCATTTCCCTACAGATTCTGGACGAGACGTGGGCGTAAGCAACTCACCGCAACATTGTCGGCTCCTTCGTCGTTAGGCCGAAAGCGCGTGTCCGATGCGACTCAAGCCTTCCGCGAACATTTCAGTACTTACACCCATGCCGATGCGAAAATGATCGGGCATTTCGAAAAAGCGCCCCGGAACCACCGATGTTTCAAAATTGTCTCGTAGTCTGTTCAGAAATACATCCGCATTACCATTCCGCAATCGTACAAACGAGGTCGTGCCCCAATCGGTCTTTACTGCGGAAAGTGCGGGCTGCTGCGCCAAAAACTCGTGGAGTAATTTGCGATCTGCTTCCACGATCAGGCATGCTCGTTCGCGAAGCAGGCTCAGGTGCTTGAATGCGGCGACGCTGAGAAGCTCGCCCGGATAAACCGCCGTTGCGGCATAGAGATCATTTAAGCGTTGTATCTTCCGGGCGATGTCGGGATGAGCCAGGATCCACCCGCAACGCAGTCCACTCACACCATACACTTTAGTCAGACTGCTGGTCACTAAAAACTCGGGACCGAGATGGAATGAGGTCCGAGCCGTCCCCTCGTGTACGGCGTCGAGGTAAACCTCATCAACTAGTACCAAAGCACCAACATTACTTGCAATGTCGCCAATTTCGCGCAGCACGGAGTCCGGTGTATGCACACTCGTCGGATTATGCAGATTCGTGATCACGATCAGTCGCGTATTCGCCGTGACGGAACGGCGAATCTCGCTCGGATCCACTGCCCAATCATTTTCTTCCCTGCGTGAGAAGCGTTTCACTTTCGCGCCGAGATACCGAGCGACGTCCAGAATCGGACCATAGGCTGGATGCTCGATCAAAACTTCATCGTTTGGCTCAACGATCGAAGCCATGGCCAGGTGATTTGCCATAGAAGTCCCGGCCGCTTCCACTACGCATTCGGGATCGACATCGTGGTGTCTCGCAATCGCGGACTGCAGAGGCGCATAGCCGTAGCTGTTGTCCCCATTGATTTCGAGTTCTTCCAAGTCCACTGGCAGTTCACGGAGAGGGAAGGCAGCGACGCCACTGGTGGCGAGATTGAACCGGGCGCGGCTCCGTGTCTTTGACCAGTGCATGTAATCGGAATGCTTGTGTCTCATGAATGGGCTCGTATGAGTCTGCTCCACCAATAATAAATCGGGAGCGCGGAAATCATGATGCAGAGCGCAATCGCACTGTTGCCAGGAGCGGCCACGATCGCGCTTCCGACGATTCCAGCACAGGACAACACAAAAAGAATAGTAGTGAATGGGTGCCCTGGCGCGCGATAGACCGCAGTGGTCGATCCAACTTGGCGACGGCGCAGAACAAAAAGCGATGCCGCTGTCATCCCGAAGAAAATGAAGTCGACAGTGACTTCGAAATTCAGAATTTCGCCATATTTTCCGGAGCAGGCAATGATCGTCGCCGCGACGCCCTGTAATACAATTGCCATGACCGGTGCTCTCGTCCCAGACGAGAGTTTACCGACGCTCCGAAAAAAAAGACCGTCGCGCGCCATTGCGTAATACACGCGCGGAGCTGTCAACATGCTTTGGCTGAGGAATCCGAGTGTCGAGATTGCAATCGCGGCCGCAATCCACTGCGCACCGCGTTCGCCTAGCCCAACCCGCATCACGTTGGAAGCAGGCGTATTAGTCGCATCAAGGCCAGCCGGGCCGAGCACGCGCAGGGAGACAATGTTGACTGCAAGATATAGCGCGACCACCCCGGCCACGCCCATCAGCAAACCACGTGACAGATCGCGGCGTGCATCGCGCATTTCCCCGGCGACAAAAGTCGCGGTTTGCCATCCGCCGTAGGCGAAGGCTATCGGAACCATGGCAGCTCCGATGCTTTTGAGAAGTCCAAACGAAACCGGCTGTCCGAGCAGCGGTTCCGATTTGAGCGAGCTGCCACCGAGCGCCATGCCCAGCACCACCAACGCGGCAATTGCACCGATCCTTAACAGCATAAGAAGGTTTTGTATGTTGCTGCCGGCGCGTGCTCCCAGGCAGTTGATGGCAGTCAAACTCAGCAACACGATTGCGGCAAGAACGCTATCGCTCCAGTTTACTCCTGTAAGTCCGCGGAAATAGGAGGAGAAGATAACCGCCACCGCGGCCATGCCGCCGGTCTGGGTGACTAATAGCAGCCCCCAACCGTAGACGAAGGCAACCGAGGGATGATATGCCTCGCGCAGGTAGAGATACTGGCCGCCAGCTCCCGGCAGACGTGTAGCGAGTTCAGCCCAAATAAACGCCCCGCACATCGCGATGAACCCGCCGACAACCCACACGCCGAGGATCAAAAACGGCGTGTGGACACGGTGCGCCACTTCGGAGGGATTGGCGAAGATTCCCGCGCCCACGATGCCGCCCATGACGATCATAGTGGCATCGAACAATCCCAGCTCACGGCGAGGTTTCGGTGCGTCCAACGTTAACCTTTCATCTTGTCGCCGGATTCAGTCTGTAGATTCCGAACTTAGGAGTGGCTTGTATCAGCGTCGCCGTCTCATCCAGATGCCGTGCAAAATCAGGATAGTACTCGAGCCACCAAAACGTGTTGGTTGTGAAAACAAGATACGTCGCGCCATGGCTCCTTAGTTTCGCAAGATCGACAATCAGCTGCTGGTTGTCGATCGGATTGCCCTGGTAGATTCCGTCTTTCTCGAGGAAGTGCCATCCCCGCCGTTGTGCATAATAGAAAATAGTCGGATCGCCGTTGTCTGCTGCGATGATCAGTGCATCTGGGGCTGTGAGGTTTCTTAATTCCAACCCGGCATCGCGAAGCTCCGCGGCGGCCGATCGATAAAGCGGTCGAAGATAGAGCCAAGAGAGAACAGAAAATAAGATCGCGACAAAGATCGAAAATGTAATCATCGCGACGCGCGAATCAGAAATCTTCGACCCGATAAATGCGCAAGCTACGCCGGCAAACACGGCGGCGATCGGCACGAGCGGAAGTTGATACCACGGATGACGATTCCCATAGCCCACGACAATGATGAAGAGAATCATCGCAGCGAGCCACCAGTGAAAGACGCGGCTATATTTCCCGCGCGGTGCCACGAACAGACCGGCAAGCGCGAAGACCGAGAGGATCGGCGTGAGACTCGAAATTCCGGTCAGTAGTACGGTCTTCCAATACCATGAAAACTTTTCGATCCGAATTCCGCCCGCGCCGAAGAAATGATGCGGATAAAATTTCTCGGAAATTTGGTGGGCGTGCCAGTACCACGCAATTGAAGGCAAAATTGTAATCGTGGCGAAAAGCCAGAGCGACGGTTGCCTCACAAAATTCCAGCGCCATTTTTGCCAGACGAAAAAGAGAAGCGGCGCGCCGATGAT
>QHON01000129.1 GCA_003218815.1 Verrucomicrobiota bacterium | reverse complement strand
GCCCGTGATACAGGTGAAGATGCCAAGTGGAAGGTCGACATCGATATTTTTCAGATTGTGTTGAGAGGCGCCCACGATCTTGATGAACGATGTCGCTTTCCGGCGCGATTTCGGTATCGGAATTGATTTTTGACCGCTGAGATAATCGCGCGTGAGGGACGCGGGAAAACGTTGTAGGGCAAGCGCATCGCTTGCCGTTCGCGCGTTCGGCAGGCGAGGCGCCTGCCCTACAAAATCGTCCAACGGACCATTCCAGATCAATTCGCCGCCGCGTTCACCACGCCCGGGGCCGACGTCTATCAAATTATCGGCCGCGCGGATGATTCGCTCTTCATGTTCAACCACAAGGAGCGTGTTGCCTTTGTCACGCAAATTGTGCATCACGCGCACGAGCCGGCCAATATCGCGCGGATGCAGGCCAACGCTTGGCTCGTCCATCACGAACAGCGCATTGACTAGTGACGCGCCGAGACAGGTCGTCAGATTAACCCGCTGCACTTCCCCACCACTCAACGTCCGCGTGGAGCGATCAAGTGTCAGATAGCCAACGCCGACCTCGGAAAGATAATTGAGTCGGGCGCAGATTTCGCTGCGCAGCATCTTAGCGGTCGAGTCGTTACGCGAAATATCGATGTTGCCTAGAAAGTCGCGCGCCTGAGAGATCGAAAGAGCCGCGAGTTGGGGAAGCGCCAGCATCGCGGATTTAGCGGACATCTTGTAGTTCAACGCTTCCAGTTGGAACCGTCCGCCATTGCAACTCGGGCATGTCGTATAAGCTCGATATCGGCTGAGCAAAACGCGCACGTGCATTTTGTATGTCTTGCTCTCCAGCCACCGAAAAAAACCGCGGACGCCATACCAGCGATCGTTCTCGTAGTCGTCATCGGTGTAGTCGCCCGATCGCTTTTCGCCGTTGATCACGAAGTCTTGGTCGGCTTTGGGTAGTTCCTCGAACGGAATGTTGATGTCGATCTCTTCGCGGGCGCACGCCCGGAGCAAATCTTTTTGCGATTCGCCAAACTCGGCGCCGCGAAAAACGCGCACGACACCGTCTTTGATAGTAAGACTGCTGTCTGGAATCGCTTTGTTCAGATCAATCGCGATGGTGCGACCGAAACCGCGGCATTCAGGACACGCCCCGAGCGGATTGTTGAAACTGAAGAGACCGGGAGTGGGTGGGCGAATATCAAGGTCGCAATGCGCGCAATGCCAACCGGTGGAGAATGGCATCTCGGATTTCGGATTGGAGATTGCGGAAAGAATATTCTCTTTTTCCTCCTTGCTTTCCGGTTTCCTCTTTCCGGTTTCCGAAATCGGTACAACATTGATTTTGCCTTTGCCGAAACGCAGAGCGGTTTCGATCGCTTCTACAAGACGGGTGCGATTTTGTGGATTGATTGCGATTCTGTCCTGAATGACCTGCACCCGCGCACCCAGCCGCTTGATTTTTGGATCGACATCGACCCGCACAATTGCGTTATCGATCCAAATGCGCAGATAACCCTGCTGCTGCAAAAACTCGAAGAATGCGCGCGGCTCAGTTTTTGCCGGGACTGAAACCCAAAAGGTGACGAGGATATTTCCGCCGCCGCAGTCGCGCAAAACTTGATCGGCGATCGATCGCGCAGTTTCCGGCCTGATCTCGCGTCCGCAGCTCGGACAAAATGCGCGGGCCACGCGCGGCCAAAGCAGTTTCAAGTAATCGTTGATCTCAGTCATCGTCCCGACGGTGGAGCGCGAGGACTTGACTGGATTGGATTGTTCGATCGCGATGGCCGGAGGAATGCCGCGGATCTCGTCCACCCGTGGCTTGTCCATCCGGTCAAGGAATTGCCGCATATACGGACTGAAGGTTTCGACGTACCGACGCTGGCCTTCCGCGTAGATCGTTTCGAAGGCGAGGCTCGATTTGCCGCTGCCGCTTGGCCCAGTGACAACGGTCAGTTTTCCAAGCGGAAGATCGACATCAATTCCCTTGAGATTGTTCTGGCGTGCACCGCGAATTTCAATACAGCCGCACTCCGACGGAGCAGCAACGTATTCTTTTTTAGCAGCCTTCGAACCCACTGGAGATAATTCCAGATACTGGCGCGCTTCGCAAATTTGGGGCATCCTGCCCTACAGGCTGGAAGCCTATGTCCCGAAGCGCGCTGCGAGTTGCTCGCGCTGCTTTATTAACTCTTCCGGGACGAAGCCGCCTAACGAATCGAAAAACTTCTCGTGCACGGCGAGCTCCTTTTCCCATTCCTCATGATCAATGCCGAGGATCTCGACCACGGATTTATGCGCTACATCGAGTTCGGCAAGATCGAGATCATGCGGGCTGGGTAGCCAGCCAATCGGCGATTTGACCGCGCCGCCGGTTTGCTCGCAGCGGTCGACGATCCATTTGAGCACGCGCATGTTGTCGCCGAAACCAGGCCAGAGAAATTTCCCGTCTTCGCCCTTGCGAAACCAGTTCACATGAAAAATGAGCGGTGGATTCGTTAGGCGCTTTCCGATGTCGATCCAATGCTGGAAATAATCGCCGATGTTGTATCCGCAGAAGGGCAACATTGCCATCGGATCACGTCGCACTTGGCCCACCGCGCCCGTCGCCGCCGCAGTCGTTTCCGAAGCCATGGTCGCGCCCAGATAGACGCCATGGTTCCAATCGAACGCCTGAAACACGAGCGGCATCGTGTTGCTGCGGCGTCCGCCGAAAATGATTGCGCTGATCGGTACGCCTTCACCCTTTTCAACGTCGGCATCGAGCGCCGGATTGTTAAACATGGGCGTAGCAAATCGGCTGTTCGGATGTGCCGCTTTTTCTTTTGACTCCGGCATCCAGTCGTTGCCGCGCCAATCGATTGCGTGCGTTGGCGGGGCACCATCTTTCCCCTCCCACCAGACGTCGCCGTCATCAGTCAGCGCGACGTTCGTGTATAGCGTATCGTGCGCGATTGATTTCATCGCGTTCGGGTTCGATTTGTAACTCGTCCCCGGCACGACGCCGAAATAACCGTTCTCCGGATTGACCGCATACAAACGGCCATCGCGAATTTGCATCCAGGCGATGTCATCGCCCACGGTAGTCACTTTCCAGCCCTTAAAATGTTTCGGCGGAATGAGCATGGCGAAGTTCGTTTTGCCGCAAGCGCTCGGGAACGCCGCCACTACATAATGTTTGCGGCCTTCGGGGGATTCGACGCCGAGTATGAGCATGTGTTCTGCCATCCACCCTTGTTTGCGCGCCAGATACGAACCGATGCGTAGCGCGAGACATTTTTTGCTGAGTAAAACATTCCCGCCGTAACCTGAGCCCACGGAAATGATCGCGTTGTCTTGGGGAAAATGACAAATGAACCGGCGCATTGGATCGACGTCGAGCAACGAGTGGACGCCGCGATTCCATTCCACGGTCGGATCATCGCCGAGCCGCTCGATCGCCACATCTCCCATGCGGGTCATGATCCGCATGCTGAGCACGACGTAAATCGAATCGGTGATTTCAAAGCCGACTTTGGTTAGGGGCGAATCCGGCGGCCCCATGATGTATGGAATGACGAACATTGTCCGGCCGCGCATCGCGCCTTTCAGCATCTGGTGCAGCTTTGTGTACATCTCCGCCGGGTCGGACCAATTATTTGTTGGGCCGGCTTCCCTTTTGGTAGGCGTGCAGATGAATGTGAACTGCTCGACGCGCGCCACGTCGTTCGGGTTCGACCGATGCAAATAAGAGCGCGGAACTTTTTCGTCTTTAAGTTTGATCAGAACATCTTGTCGGCCTGCTTCGCCGAGGAGATAATCGTTTTCACGTTCCGAACCGTCGCACCAAAAGATGTTTTCCGGTTGCGTCAGCTTGGCGACGTCCTGCACCCAATCGAGCACCGCTTGATTCGCCGGCTTCACATCACCGATTCCAGCGGACGGCGAAATGGCGGGCGCGATATCTTTCATGAATGTTGATTGGTTGACTCGCTCCCGCTCGTCAACCCTCCGGGCCTCCCATCGATGTCGTTCGGCTCCCACCGGCTCCGTTGTCGATTTTGCGATTGAGCGAAAACGTAACTTTCGCTGCTTCGTGCGCTTCTCCAAGAAATTTTTCGGGCAGCGACGAACTCGGCTTGCGTGTTCAGAACGCTGGCTGTTTATTTGATTCATGTTCGGAGTGACCACCTCCGATGATTATCGTCCCGTTACGTGGATGGGCCGCTATCCCGTCGACGTGACGACGATCCTGGTCGGTTTGCATGTCACCTGTGCAATCCTGGCCGCCATCCTAATCGCGTTCGGCGCTGGCTCCATGCTGGCGTATCTGCAATTCGACACTGCGGCAGTCTGGTCCGGAGGACAGGTCTGGCGTCTGTTGACCTACGCATTTGTTCATGCGCCATCGGCCCTCCTTTGGTTCGCGGTCGAGATGTACATGTTGTTCGTGTTCGGTCGCGAAGTGGAGCGCTTTATTGGCCGGCGCGCTTACATCGTAATCTATCTCATATTGTTGATTGCGCCCGCAGCGGTGCTCACTGTTTGGGGTCTTTGGCAGCGTTCAGCCCTCGCTGGTTCGCCGGCGTTGCACTTTGGGATTTTTGTTGCCTTCGCTACGATTTATCCGCGAGTCGAGTTATTCCTTCGAATCATGGCGAAATGGATCGCGCTCATTCTCGCTGGCGTTTACACCTTCCAACTTCTAGCTTACCACGCCTGGACTGATTTGGCTGTCGTTTGGACAAGCATCGGCGCGGCCTTCCTGTTCATTGAAATACGAGGCGCTGGCCCGGAGCTTGCTTGGTGGAATAACATGAAAGAGCGAATCGGACCCAAGCCTAAACTGCACGTCGTGCAGAAATCCGTGTCGCGTCGCGCCGTCGAGCCGGATGATCTCTATGCCTCGATCGATCCGATTCTCGACAAAATCTCGAAATCCGGCATTGGGAGTTTAACCGCGAACGAGCGCCGGCTGCTGAATCGGGAACGCGATCGCCTTCTGAAAAAATCGGAGTAAAACCGGACGCAGCTGTCGCGAACTATTTTTGCGCAAGACGCGACTCCACCGTTTC
>QHON01000128.1 GCA_003218815.1 Verrucomicrobiota bacterium | reverse complement strand
CATTTTAGCGAGCCAGTACATCGCGCCTTTTTCGTCCGACGCGCGCATGCTTTTGATAAACGCGCTGATCGTGTCGTAGTGCGCGTCACCCGCGCGATCATAGACGATCGCCTTCTGTTGAATGCTTTCTTCAGCAACAGCCACGGTGAAATGAATTACCTCGTTAGAATCGGGCTGAGTTGTGAGCACTCCGATCTCGAGAGCGTTCAAACATTTGCGGGCGTCGCCGTCGCTTAGCTTCGCGAGATGCTGGCGAGCATTCTTATCAATCTTAACTTTATAATTTCCGAGGCCGCGTTCTTTGTCGGTAAGGGCGCGATCGATCAACTCGTCCAATTGCTCGACGCGGAGTGGTTCGAGCTGAAAAACTTGTGAGCGCGAAACGAGCGGACTGTTTACATAAAAAAACGGGTTGTAAGTGGTCGCTCCGATCAGCCGGAGATTTCCGCTTTCGACGTCGGGGAGAAGAATATCCTGCTGCGCTTTGTTGAAGTGATGGATCTCGTCGATGAACAGGATCGTCTTTTGACCCGACGTGCGGAGGCGATTTGCTGCAGCAGCGATGACCCGCCGCATTTCGGCGACGTTGCTTTCCACGCCGCTCAGCCGCACGAACTTGGCGTGCGTCATGTCCGCAATTATATGCGCGAGCGTGGTTTTTCCGGTGCCGGGCGGACCGGAAAAAATTACGGAAGGTAAACGATCGGCTTCAATTGCCCGGCGCAAAAGCTTTCCTGGCCCGAGAATATGTTCCTGGCCGACGAATTCCTCGAGGGAATGTGGGCGCATGCGCGTAGCGAGCGGCGCCGCCCTGCTTGCGCTCACAAAATCAACTTCTTCCTGCTCTTCAAAAAGATCGGGCACGAGAAAAAATACGGTGCACACGCGACCTTCGCATCTCATTTCGGCCTAAGCACGGCGCGATCTATAGCTTCCTCGTGGGAGGCGTGACCAAGGCGTCCTCAGACACAGCGCGGCCGCGGGGGCTAATTGTGCTCGGTTCTCGACCTTAGCTTCGCTCTCGTGAGAAGAGCTTGCGTTGTCCCCGCGAAATCGACGAAAAGCGGACGATGAAATTGTTGAGCGGACCGCGCCAGCCATTCGTCGGCCTGGCCGTAGTGGCCGCGATGGGAGTTATTTTCGCTGATTGCTTTCCTCTCTCTCCATCGACCCTCCTTGCAATTTCGGTGCTTGTGGTGATCTGCGCTTTACTCGTCCTGCGTTGGCCGAGCTTGAGCGCGACGTATGCGATCGTCGGAGCGGCTTTCTTTCTGCTGCATGATTTACGAAGTAGCAACACCGAAGGTCAGCGACTTGCTGCTGAAATTGGTAACTCGCCACGAGTTCTCAGAGCGACGGGATTCGTGATCAGCGAGCCGAAGATCGCGCCGAACGGATTTGCGACCTTCTTGCTAAAACTTGAATCGATCGAACTCGAAGGCAGGAAGCACCGAACGCACGCGAGCTGGCTCGTCCGCTGGCGTGGAACACCGGAATATGGCGATGAGCTCAGGCTCTTCGGAATCGCTGAGGTGACCGCACCGCCGCGAAATCCCGGTGAATTCGACATGCGCTCTTATCTCGCGCGCCGCGACGTTCGCCGAACTTTCTTTGTTCGCTACCCGGAGGACGGTGCGCTGGTTCGACATAATGGCGGAAATCCGATCTTACGTGCAGCGCAGAAGTCGCGTGCCTGGATGCAAAACGCACTTTGTCGCGGCCTGGAGGGCTCACCGGACGTGCAAGATTTCCTCAATGGAATCGTGCTTGGACTCAGGCACCAAACACCTGAAGACATCGAAGAACCTTTTCAACAAACCGGCACGCTTCATCTTTTCGCTGTCGCTGGTCTGCACGTAGGAATCGTCGCGGCACTCTTATGGATGCTGGCAACAGTCGCGCGACTATCGCGCAAATGGGCGACAGCGCTCATTATTCCCCTGCTCCTCTTCTATGCCGCGGTCACTGGGCTGCACGTTTCGAGTGTGCGGGCCGCGGTAATGACTTCGATTTTGCTCGGCGGTTTCTTTTTCGAACGAAAGGTCTTCGTTCTCAATAGCCTCGCCGCCGCGGCGTTTTTTCTTCTCTGTTGGAATACGAACGAACTCTTTTCCACCGGTTTTCAACTCTCCTTCTCGGTGGTAGGCGCGATCATTCTATTTGCCGATCCGCTTTTTGGGGTTTTACGGCGCTGGGGCGCTCCCGACCCTTTTTTGCCGCGGTCTTTACTACGTGGCCCGCGTCACTTCATGCACGTCGCATTCGAGTGGTTATGCCGTGGCGCCTCCGTTTCACTCGCCGCCTGGCTCGGTTCGCTGCCATTCGTGCTCTGGTACTTTCATATCGTCACCCCGATTTCATTGTTGGCGAACTTGGTAGTTGTTCCTATTGCCTTCTTCATTCTGGCAATCGCGCTCCTCTCGCTCCTTTTGACGCCGTTACTGGTGTGGCCGGCTGTCATTTTCAACAATGCCAACTGGTTTCTGGCACAGGTTGTTCTCGCGATCGTACACTTACTCGCACAAGTTCCCGGTGGCCATTTTTATCTCGAACGCCCGCATTGGCCCCAAAACGACATTGCGAAAATCACGGTACTGGATCTCGGCGCGGGGGCGGCTGTTCATTTGCGGACGCGAAGCGGAGATTGGCTGTTCGATTGCGGCAGCGATCGGACCTACCAGCGCGTAGTTCGCGAATACTTGCACGCCGCTGGGGTGAACCGCCTCGATGGCTTGTTGCTTACTCATGGCGATTCGCTCCATATCGGAGGCGCAACGGAATTGTTACACGATTTTCCAGGCGTTCGATTGATTGACAATCCGGCGCCTGATCGCTCAGCCGTTCACCAGCGATTACAGCGCCTCTTCCAACAACGCGAAATAAAGCCGAATAATCTTGTCGCGGGAGACAGTTTCCGTTTGTCCGGCGAGGTCACCGGGCATGTTCTTTTTCCACCACGCGTCGTTTCCGCATCCATAGCCGACGACCAGACGTATGTCGTTCAGTTGTTCATTCCGCCATCGACCTCAATTTTGTTCATGTCCGATAGCGGGCTAGAGACTGAACGGGCGCTGTTGGCATACGGCTTGGATTTGCACAGTGACATTGTCGTTAAAGGCCAACACCATTCCGGGCAGTCCGGTACCGACGCGTTTCTCGACGCAGTGCGTCCACGGTTAATTATCGCCAGTTCGCGTGATTTTCCGGACTACGAGCGAATCAGCGATGAATGGGCCGAACGTGTCCGGACGCGCCGGATCAAGCTCTTTCGCCAGGATGAGACTGGCGCGGTGACGCTGCGCTTTGATCGTAACGGCTGGGAAGCACAAAGCTATTTCACTGGCCAAATTTTTCGCAGCTCGAGCCAGTGAATCGGCACGCCTTGCACTCGAAATTTTCTCTCAAATTTCGTCAGCGGAAGATCGGCAACAGTAGGGTCGCTGATCGCAAAATCGACATTTGCCCGCGCGATCTCTTTGACCTTTTCAAAGTAATTAAGGTGATCGGTTGCGATGAGAATGGTCCCATTCTGAAACAGCGTCTGACTGATCGCCTTTAACAAGTCGGGGGTAATAATTCGTCGGGGCCAATGCCGCCGTTTCGGCCAGGGATCGGGGAACAAGAGATAAAATGTCTCCACGGATCTGGGCGGCAGTAAATAGCGGACCACATAGGAACTTTCCATCCGCAGCACGCGCACGTTGCCGATCTTGGCCGCTTTGAGGACCGCGCTACGGACTCGACCGAGCAATCGCTCGACCCCGAGAAAATTTTTCTCCGGCGTGCGCTGCGCCAGCGCGCAAAGAAATAAGCCGTCGCCGCAGCCAAGATCGACATGCAGCGGAGCATCACGTTCGAAGATTTTCGCCGGATTGAGTCGCTCGACCAGCGACTCTAGCTCGATGAGCGGAGAACCCCGGAAGCTTTCGGGGCGGTGAGCTGATTGAATCTCGCCCGCAGGCACGCTGAGTAGAAAACTAAGCAATGTCCGTCCCAACAAGCCCAAAAGCGAAACGAACCGCGAGCGGCATTGTCTAAGATCGACAACTATGAAAGGAATCCTAGCCCTTGCTCTGCTCTTGAGCGCCCTCATTGCGCTTCCGGTCGATTCTAGTCGCGCCCAAACTTCGTCCCCTTCGCCGACGAAGAGTGCGATCTTCGCTGGCGGTTGCTTTTGGTGCATTCAGCCGGCCTTCGACAAGGCAAAAGGCGTGATTAAAACCGTCGTTGGCTACTCTGGCGGGACGGAATCGAATCCCACTTATGAATTGGTTTCCTCCGAAAAGACCGGCTACCGCGAAGCAATCGAAATCACATACGATCCGACGAAGATCTCATTCGATCAGTTGCTCGATATCTATTGGCGGCAAATCGATCCGACACAGGCCGACGGCCAGTTCACCGACATCGGGCCGAGCTATCGTGCCGCAATCTTCTATAAGGATTACGAGGAAAAACGGATTGCCGAAACTTCAAAAGAAAAGCTCGCGCGTTCAGGAAAATTCGACAAACCGATCGTAACCGAAATTCTGCCGGCGATGAAATTTTATCCAGCCGAGGCCTACCACCAGAAATATTACCGGCAGAACCCGGAGCACTTCGAGGCATTCGAGAAAGGTTCCGGTCGCGTTTCCTTCGAAAAGAAGAAGTGGGGAGAGGATCGGTAAGCTCATATATTTTGAACCTCTGCGAATGCAGATTTGCCTCAGCGTTTCGATTTCCATAATATCGCACGAGAAATTGTGCCAAAGTTTTCTCGATCCCGGTGGCATTGGCTATTGGTTATCACAGCGATAGCAGGTGCAAGCGGCCTGACTTTGATTTCGCTTCATAATTTTCGCGGCGAAGCGCAGCCGCCGGAGAATCGTCCCATCAAATCGCAGATCGCTGGTTATGTCACGTCGAACACGTGCCGATCGTGTCACTCCGGAAATTATGCGAGCTGGCACGCATCATTTCACCGCACGATGACGCAGGTGGCAACGCCGGCGAGCCTGCCGACGAACATGGACCGACTCGAACTTGCGTTTGACGGGACCAAATACAAAGTCGAACGCCGTGGCGACGCGTTCTTCGTTCGCAAGCGATCGGAGGGCGGCAGCAGCTACGGCGACGCACAACAAATTGTGCTCGTAACGGGTTCGCACACCCTGCAGGTCCCGTGGCTCGAAACCGGTCAGGGTCGCACGCTGGAGCAATTTCCCTTCGCCTACATCGTCGCCGAGAAAATGTGGGCGCCGGTGACCGAAACATTTCTGATGCCGCCTGGGCTAAAGGACTATTATCCAATCGGGGCATGGAACGGCGCCTGTATGGATTGCCACGTCACGCAAGGCCAGTCGCGTTTTGTGGAAGGCAATAAGTGGGACTCAAATGTCGCGGAGTTCGGGATCGCTTGCGAAGCGTGCCACAGCGAAGGGGGTCAGCATATCGCACTCAACCGCAATCCCATCCGTCGATTCAAGATTTATCTCACAACGAAATCTGACCCAACCATGACGAACCCTTCGCGCTTAAGGGGTCCGGACTCAGCGCTCGCTTGCGGTCAATGCCACAGCGTTTGGGCCTTTAATAACATGACGGATAAAATAGATTTCAATCGCCACGGCTCCGGCTTCCGTCCGGGCGGACACGATCTCGCGCAACGTTTTGTCGTGCAGCCAAACACGTCCGATCACAGTGACCAGAAAGATTTTATTCGCCGGACCGAGCCGGGTTTCTTCGGAAACAGATTCTGGGGGGATGGAATGATTCGAGTAACGGGACGCGAATTCAACGGCGTACAAGCGTCTCCTTGTTTTCGTGGTGGCGAATTCTCCTGCATCTCCTGCCACGAGATGCATTTGGATTCGCCAGGCCACCCCGATGTGACAACGTGGGCGCGCAACGGCCAGTTGAAACCGAAAATGGAGTCCGATGCGGCGTGCCTGCAATGCCACAAAGATATGAGCGCAAGACTCGTCGAGCACACGCATCATCCCGCTGACTCATCGGGCAGCCGATGTTACAACTGCCATATGCCACGCACGACATTTGGTCTACTGCACGCGATGCGCAGCCATCAGGTTTCGTCGCCGACCGTGCGGGAAAGTACTGTTTATGGGCGTCCGAATGCCTGCAACCTTTGCCATCTCGACCAAACCCTCGCATGGACTGCCGAAAAACTTCACGCCTGGTATAACCAGCCCATGGCAGATCTCTCGCGAGACGATCAAACCATCGCGGCGGCGGTCCAGTGGATCTTGAAGGGCGACGCCGGTCAGCGCGTCCTCATGGCCTGGGGTTTTGGCTGGGAACCCGCGCAAAAAATTGCCGGCCGCGATTGGCTTTATCCTTACCTCATTTACAGCCTGACCGATCCCTACGCCGCCGTTCGCTTCGACGCGTGGAAATCGCTGCAAACGTTGCCGGGTTTCTCGAATTTTTCCTTCAACTATACTGTGACTGATTCCGTGCTGAGCGAAGCGGCTGGGCGGGCTTATGAAAAATGGTTGCACGAAGTGCGCAATCCCAACGCAGTTTATCGTCCTGAGACGCTGCTCGATTCGAATGGACGTTGGCAACAAGATATTTTCCAACGCCTTCGAACCGAGCGCGACGACAAGCGGATTCTCCTGGCAGAATGAGGCGTCCAACTCCTCGCGTCCGAACCATCAAAAAGAACGCCGACCGAAATTTGCGATTCGGCTGGTGGTCGCTTCTTATCTTCCTGTCACTGGGCGGCGCGCTGGAGACCTTGCACGGCTTTAAAATTGGCTGGTATCTCGATGTTGGCAACGAGATGCGGCGGTTGATGTTCACGCTCGCGCATGCACACGGCACACTCCTTGCCGTGGTCAACATCATTGCCGGGTTGACGGCGCGAAATATCGAGCGCTTCGAGCTTCGGCCGTCGATTTCATCTGCCTTGATTTGGGCCGCGATCCTTCTCCCAGGAGGGTTCCTCCTCGGAGGAGTTGTCACCTACGGCGGCGACCCGGGACTGGGCGTCTGGCTCGTGCCGGTCGGCGCGGTCCTGCTGTTCTACAGCATTGCGCGCATTGCGCTAGATCTCTCGAAGCTTAGGTAGAGAAGCGGCAATCGATATGAAATATCTTATCTTTGCGGTCATCTGGCTTTGCACCTTCACCATTTACGCCAAATTGCCCGCGCTTATCCCGCGCGAAGTTCTTTTCGGGAATCCGGAGCGCGCTGATCCGCAAATCTCTCCCGACGGTTCGCAGCTAAGCTGGCTCGCGCCCGACAAGAATGGGGTCCTCAACGTTTGGGT
>QHON01000127.1 GCA_003218815.1 Verrucomicrobiota bacterium | reverse complement strand
CGTCCTGGAGGTGAGGGGATTAACCGCAACAACGAAAGGCACGCGACCGACTTGCCCGAGCCGGACTCGCCCACGATACCGAGCGTTTCGCCCGGGTCGATTGAAAAGGAAACATCATCAACCGCGCGGACAACGCCGGCGCGCGTATGGAAATACGTGCGCAGATTTTCAACGCGAAGCAACGGAGACACGGAAATGAATAGTGCTCAGTGATTGATGATTGGTAAATGCAATCCGTGTAAATTCTATTCACCGGTAATCAGTTACTATTCATTCTTTTGACGCGCGCGGATCGAGGGCGTCGCGCAATCCGTCGCCGAGGAAATTTAGAGAGAAAAGCGTGACCGCAAGGACGAGCCCAGGGAAAATCAGCAACCACGGGAACTCTTCCATCACTTCGGCGCCTTCTTTGATCAGCACGCCCCACGAGCTCATCGGCGGTTGAACACCGAGACCGAGAAAACTCAGAAAAGCTTCGAGCAACATCACGGCGGGCACTGTAAGCGTGGCATAAACGACGATCGGGCCGAGCGCGTTCGGAATCATGTGTCGAATGATGATTCGCGGCTTGGAAAGGCCCAGAGCTTCCGCGGCTTCAATAAATTCCTGGCGCCGCAATGAGAGCACCTGACCACGAACGATCCGGGCTGTTGTCAACCATTGCACTGCCCCGATGGCGACAAAGAGGAGCACAAATTTTCGACCAAAAAAAACCATCAGCAGGATAACGAAAACGGTGAAAGGCAGCGCGAAAATGATATCGACAATACGCATCATCAAAATATCGATCTTGCCGCCGAAGAATCCCGAGATCGCTCCGTAAAAGACGCCGATGGTCAAAGCCACTGCCGTCGCGCAAAATCCGACCGACATCGAAACTCGGCCGCCATACAAAATCCTCACAAACAGATCGCGGCCGAGCGTGTCCGTGCCGAGCCAATGTCGTGCAGCTGGTGAAACAGCGCCGAGCTGTAGATTTTGAGTCTCGTACGACTGCTTCAGAAAAAATGGTCCGATAAATGAGGCGAGCGCGATCAGTATGAGAATGATAGCGCTGATCACGGCCATTTTATTTTTTCCGAGACGCTGCCATGCGTCGCGCCAAAGCGATGTCCCGCGCTCGGCCTGTTCAAGCGCCTGCTCGGTTCCGGTGGTTTCACCGACCGCGTTCATTCGAATTTCTGTTTCGGATCCATCCAAACGAGCACAACATCGACAATCAAATTGAAGAGGACGATGAAGCCCGCGTAAAAAAGCACCGCGCCCAACACCATCGTGTAATCGCGATTGAAAGCGGCGTTTACGAAATTACGCCCGAGGCCAGGAATTTGGAAAATTGTCTCCACTGCAAATGAGCCCGTTACGAGCGCGGCAGCCGTCGGACCCAAATAGTTCACCACTGGAAGCAATCCGCCACGCAAGGCGTGCTTTAGAATTACGCGTAAGTTGGATGCGCCTTTTGCGCGGGCCGTGCGAATGAAATCCTGCGAAAGAATCTCGAGCATTCCGCCACGGGTCAGTCGGGCGATATAAGCCGCATACAAAGCTCCAAGTGTGAGTGAGGGCAGGATGCGATCGATCGGATTTTCCCAACCGGAGACGTGTAACCAGTTGAGTTTGAGCGCAAAGATCAAAACGAGAAGCGGACCGAGCACGAAATTGGGCACGGAGATGCCCAGCATGGCAAACGAGCTGGCAATATAATCGGTCGCACTGTTTGGCCGGAGCGAAGCGATGATCCCGGCAGTGAGCCCGAGCGCCAAAGCGATCAGCAACGACCAAAAAGCTAGCTCGGCCGAAATCGGAAACGATTCCGCGATCAACTCGTTGACGGTGCGGTTAGCGTAGCGATACGATGGCCCTAAGTCGCCGTGCAATGCGTTGCCCAACCAGCGCAAATACTGCCGGTAAATTGGCAGATTAAAGCCGTAGTATCGATCGAGGCTCTTTTGGATTTCTGGCGTCGTATTCCTTTCCGTATCGAACGGCCCGCCCGGCGCGACGCGGATCATGAAGAACGTAATCGTCGCAATGATGAACAGCACGGGCACCATTTGGAGGAGGCGGCGCGCGATGAATTCAAGCATGGGAGGCGTTGAAGAGTTAAAGGGTTAAAGTAGGAATCACAAATTCCTTCAGCGGCTTAACCGATCATCACGCTACAGCAGATTGTCGATGTAGGCGCGACGATCAAACGGCCCGAAATCGTTGATCTTTTCTCCGGTTCCAACAAAGCGCGTCGGAATGCCAAGTTCATCTTGGATTGCGACGACGATTCCGCCTTTACCGCTACCGTCGAGTTTAGTGACGATCAGGCCAGTGAGTCCTATTGCACTTTGGAATTCGCGCGCCTGGCTAAGCGCATTGCTCCCAGTCGTTGCGTCGACCACCAACAGCCTCTCGTGCGGCGCGGCGGGATCTTGTTTCCCAAGCGTGCGCTTCACTTTTTCCAGCTCGGCCATGAGATTTGTTTTTGTGTGCATTCGACCGGCCGTATCGCAGATCAGAAATTGGATCTCGCGCTTGACCGCCGCTTGATACGCTTCGTAACAAAGCGCAGCCGGATCGGCGTTGTATTGCCCGCGAATCATTTCAACGCCGAGCCGTTCGGCCCAAATGCCAAGCTGTTCGATGGCCGCCGCGCGAAATGTGTCGGCTGCCGCCAACAAGACACTGTGTCGATTTTGCTGAAGATAACGAGCGAGTTTCGCCGTGGATGTTGTTTTTCCGGTGCCGTTTACGCCCAGGAGCAAAATTACTTTTGGTTTGGCGGTTTGCGGCTGAATGGGCGCTAGATTTTCCGGCAAAATGCGGACGATTTCCTCGCCTACGACCTTTACAATGTCATTGATGCCAACGAGTGACCAGGCCTCGCGCTCTTGCAGTGCCTTGATGATTCGAGTTGTCATCGGCATACCGAGATCTGCGCGGATGAGCGACTCTTCGAGTTCATCCCAATCGATCGGTTTGTTCGCGAAAGTTTGAGCAAGGGATTTAAGGAAGTTCATTTGTTTCTATTCTGTCATTCCAGCCGAAGTGGAGGGATCCCTTGCTGCAAATATTAAGAGATGTCTCGACTCGGCTTGATACAACAAAGGCTGCGCTCGGAGTGACAACCGGTGAATGGCAACTCCGATTTTATTTGTCTGATTAGGATTTTGGCGTGGATGGCACAGCTTCACGCAACGGACGCGTTAAATCGTTCTTTACCCGATCGAGAATCCCGTTGACGAATCGGCCGGATTCCGCGCCGCCGAAGGTTTTTGCCAGCTCAATCGCTTCATTAATTGAGACGACCGGCGGAATGTCGTCGCGATAAAGCATTTCGTAGATCGCCAACCGCAAGACGTTGCGATCGACCGCCGAGATACGGTGGAATTCGTAATTCTCGCAGTAACGCCGGATGCGTTCGTCAATTTCCTGGAGATGCACCACCATCCCTTCTATAAGTGGTTGCGCAAACTCGCGGACGCGTGGCGTAGCAGGGCAAAATTCCCAGAAATCGCCGATCTGCTCCGGTCCATCGCCGTGTTGAAGGTCGCGCCAGAAATGATATTGGATGGCCGCTTCGCGTGCCTTTCGCCGTTTGCCCATAAGATTATTTTCCGCGAAGTTTTGACATCACATTAGCAATTTCGACCGCGGCGCGCGCGGCCTCGGTCCCGCGGTTGATCTCATTTCCAAGGCAACGGTCGCGCGCGTGAGTTTCGTTGTCGAAGCTGAGGACGGCATTGATGACTGGCACGCCATGACCGATCGCGACACGTTGCAGCGCGTCGGTGACGGAGCGGCTGAGATTTTGCGCGTGGTCCGTCTTTCCTTTCAAAATAACACCACAGGCGATCAGTGCGTTCGCCATTCCCTTCGACGCCAGTTCACCTACAACAACAGGAATTTCGAACGCCCCCGGCACTCGCTGGACGGAAACCGCCGCGTTTGGTGCAAGGACATGCAATTCTTGTTTGGCATGGTCGACCAGCCCCTCCACATATCGCGCATTAAATTGACTGGCCACGATGATGAACGTGCGTTTCCCGTCAATAACAATGGGCCGAGGCGGAACAGTCTTCGACATTTAGGAATGACGAAGCATGAGTGACGAAGCACGGATCAATGGCGAAGTTCGAATGATGAAAGATCGCCGTTTTGATTTCGACATTTCTTCCGTTCCTTCGACCTTCGTCATTCGCCGGACGACAAATTCGTGGGATTGCGCTGCGAAGTGCAAAATCGACATGGCCGGCCAGCGTCCTACAGCAGATGTCCCATCTTCACTCTCTTGGTCTCGAGATACTTAATGTTGTGCGGATTGGCTTCGCTCCGAATGGGCACCTGTTCTACCATCTCAAGGCCGTAACCCTCAAGCCCGACAACTTTCTTCGGATTATTCGTTAGAAAACGGAATTGGCGGACACCGAGGTCGAAGAGGATTTGCGCGCCGAGGCCGTAATCGCGCAAATCGCTTGGGTAACCAAGCCTGGCGTTCGCCTCTACCGTATCGAGCCCTTCCTCCTGCAATTTGTAAGCGTGAATTTTTGCCGCGAATCCGATACCGCGGCCCTCCTGCCGCATGTAAACCAAGACGCCGTTGCCTTCTTCCTGGATTTGGCGGAGCGCCGCGTGCAATTGATTTCCACAATCACATCGGCGTGAGCCGAAAACATCGCCGGTAAGACATTGACTGTGCACGCGGACCAACGTCGGTTTGCTCTTGTCGATCTTGCCTTTGACCAGCGCCAGATGATGCCCGCCGTCGAGCTTCGCCCGATACAAATGTAAATCAAAATCACCATAGTCGGTCGGCATTTTTACGATCTGTTCCAACTCCACGAGCTTTTCCCGGACGCGTCGATGCGCGATCAAGCTTTGGATTGTACA
>QHON01000126.1 GCA_003218815.1 Verrucomicrobiota bacterium | reverse complement strand
GCGCGTCCTTACTTCGCGTATTTCGTGGCGTCTGGCAAGCGCTTCGAACGACGGGTGGAGGCACTTGTCCGAGTCCGGAGCATTGTTCGGATGACTGACAGCCAACTTTCGCTGGCCTCGCTGAAGAACATCACTATCGTCGGTGCTGAAGGAGTCGGTGACTGTTTCCGCCTTTCGGATCGAGGAAAAAAATGCGTGGACTCTCGCGGACCTGGTGGCGTCGAGCGAAGAAGGCAAATCAGCACGAGCCGGTTTCGATGCGTTTTTATAACGTTTGGGAAACCGTTTCGCGTTTCGCGGCTGAAAATCGGACTAGCGACTTTATGGCGGAGATGACCCGGCGACGCGACGCACACGGCAGTGAAGGGATGATGGGGCTGCTTGATTGCGCAACGCTTTACGGGTTGACGCGTTGGCAACGACCGACGGTCGTCGTCGAGTCGGGCGGATTTGTCGGGATGTCCTCGGCCTTTATCTTGAAAGCGTTTGTCGATGAAGGGCTCACGACAGCAAAGTTGTACAGCATCGAGTGGGACGCGGACTGCGAGCAGGGCGCTTTGGTTCCCGACGAATTGCGACCGCAGTTCGTGCCGCTATGGGGAAAGGTCGAGGATTTTGTGAAGGGCGACCAACTGCCGGCATCAATCGACATGTTTTTGCACGACAGCTCGCATAGTTACCGGCACATGCTTTGGGAGTTTCGTGAATTTTGGGAGCGGCTGCGCGATCGTGGACTGCTTGTGTCGCATGATGTGAATTTGAACGCGGCGTTTCCCGAATTCGTGGCCAAAACATACGCGCACAATAAAAAGACCGGACGCCTAGATGCGCGGCGGACGTCGCATTATGAATGGGGCCGCTGCGGCTATATCGGGTTCGTCATAAAAAAAGAAAAAGCGGACTGACTCGCCGGACCGCACCGGAATGATAAGAGCGCAATGCAGCTTTGGATATTGAAAGGCCCAACGCAAATGAGATCAGCTCCGGCTGGCTCAAAACCGGTCACCTTCCGCTAGAAGCAGGAGGTTGATCCCATAGTTTGCGCCGTTATATGGCGCCGCTAAAATTGGGCCGTGCTCTCTCAGCCCGATTCTGCTCGTGCTAACTCTGTCCACACGGACCAGGTCATTGAGCTGATGTACAGATTGATGGAGTATCGAAATCAGGAGATACGCCATCGTTTGGAAAAAGTCGGTCGCGCTGCGTCGATGTTACACCTCGACGTCTTGCTCCTCATCTATCACTTCGCCAAATTCGGCTCGGGAAATATTCTAGAGATCGGCCCTTACATTGGCGGGTCTACAATCGCCGCCGCGTTTGGAGCGCGCGAGTCTGGCACGCCAAAAAAAATCATCAGCGTGGAGGCCGGAGGCCGGCTCAAGCATCGTCGCATACCGAGCAGGAATATTTTCAAGGATCTGAAGAAGAACCTGACGCGATTCGGCGTATCCGAGAGTGTTACTTTAATCAACGGTTACTCCTACCAAGAGACGACGATATCAGCCATTCAACAGATGTTGGGCCGCGGAGAAGTGGGCCTCTTCATTTTTGATGCGGATGACAATGTGCGCCGGGACCTGGATTGCTATGGTGATTTGCTGGCCGACTGTTGTTGGCTTGTGATCGACGATTATTTCGGACCCTGCGTGAAGGCCGCACCAAGGCAGGCGCAGGTTAAAGAACTCGTATCCGATGGAAGACTCGTTCCGTTTGGATTTTACGGTTGGAGCACCTGGGTTGGCCAGTGGCGGCAGAAGTGACCGCGGATCGAAGGCACGATTGCTGAAAAATTCGGATTTCGACGGGGTGTTCCCAATAAATCCATTGACAAGCGGTCGCTTCACTTGGAAAGTCAGCACTCATTTTTACCATGCTCGCGCCGCAACTCCTTCCATCCGCTCTCGGAGGCAGTGCGCCGGTCATTCTTCAATTCCCGACGGAAGCATTCCGCCCCGTCCGTTCCTTGCGCCATATGACGACTCAACTTCTCCAGGAAGCAGCTCAAGTGATCCCGAACCAGCAACTTCTGATTAACGTTGTCTCCAAACGTGTGCGTCAGCTCGGTTTGGGGCATCGACCAATGGTGGAAGTTAGTCCGCGCGCTTCGCTTACCGATATCGCGCTCCAGGAAATTATCGCGGGCAAGCTCACTTACGAATCGCTCGAGGGTTCATCGGACGGCGCTTAGTCCGGGGCACAGGCATCCTGCCTGTGTTTAACATGTCGGCGGAGTCGATCATCAATCGCAAGGCGCTGCGTGATTTCCACGTTCTCGAGCGCTACGAAGCCGGCATTGAGCTGAAGGGTAGCGAAGTTAAATCGATCCGCGCAGGTAAGGCCAATATTAGCGATGCTTTTGCCCGGATCGAAAATGGCGAAGCTTTCCTATACAACGCCGACATCCAGCCGTACGAAAAAGCGAGCCACGAAATTCCAGCCGCCAAACGGGTCCGCAAATTGTTGTTACATCGACAGGAGATCGACAAGCTTTACGGCGAGACGCAGGTTGCGGGACGCGCTCTCGTGGTCCTGAAGCTCTATTGGAAGAACGGAAAACTCAAAGCCGAACTCGGTGTCGCGCACGGTAAAATGGCGGGCGACAAACGCGCTGATCTAAAAAAGCGGGCGATTGATCGCGAAACGGCCCGCGAAGTCGCGCGCTTCAATCGCAAACACGGCTAGTTGGAGGACAGGCACCTTGCGGCGAAGCGTCCCGGACTGAATTATGATCTCGAACATGGATAGCCGCTTCTTCCTACTCGCAGTCGCCCTCGTTTTCGCTGCGTGGCTAGCTCTTCGAGTAATACGGACGCTGCGTTTTTCCCTGCGCAACAAAGTCGTGCTCATCACCGGCGGATCGCGCGGCCTGGGCTTGGTGCTGGCGCGACGAATTTGTGCGGCAGGCGGCAAAGTGGCACTGCTGGCGAGGGATAACGATGAATTGACCCGAGCAAAAACTGATCTGACAGGACGTGGCGGTCGGGCGTTTACGATTCAGTGTGATCTGTTGGATTCAGAACAAATTCATTTGGCCGTCCGCCAAACGATCGACCGCTTCGGCAAGATCGACATCTTAATCAATAATGCTGGCGTCATCGAAGTCGGTCCGCTCGAGCACATGACGCGAGAGGATTTCGAGCGGGCAATGAGAGTGCATTTTTGGGCGCCGTTTGAATTGAGCATGCAAGTCGGTTCGGAGATGCGGACATGGGGGGGTGGTCGCATCGTTAATATCTCCTCCATTGGCGGGAAAATCGCAGTGCCGCACTTGGCTCCTTACTGCGCGAGCAAATTTGCGCTTACCGGTTTTTCCGACGCGCTTCGAGCTGAACTCGCGCGAGATAAGATTTACGTGACAACCGTCGCGCCCGGAATGATGCGCATCGGCTCGCACGTGAACGCTAACTTCAAAGGGAAACACGACGCGGAATTCGCCTGGTTTGCGACTTCAAACGGCATGCCGCTCATCTCGATAAATGCCAATCGCGCCGCGCGAAAGATTCTCGCTGCCTGCCGTCGAGGCCAACCGTCGCTTACCCTGACTTTCGCTGCGCGCGGAGCGATCGTCGGCAACGCACTGTTTCCAAATTTCACCGGGTACGCGATGAAGGCCGTAAACCGTCTCCTGCCTGGAGCGGCGAACGATGAGGGTAAGGAATCCCGCGCCGGTTCTGAAACGCGCCGCTTAGTTCCAGCCTGGCTGACGCGTCTTGTTGATCGTGCGACGGTCCGGAATAATGAGAATCGCGTCGGGTAACGAACGAAATGACAGGCAAACGCCTCTTCGTTGCGATTGAATTGCCGGAATCAACCAAGCGTCTCCTTGTCGATCTCGATCCGCAGATTTATGGCGTGCGCTGGCTCGATGCCGGACAAATGCATCTCACGCTCGGTTTCTTTGGCGTTGTTCCAGAAGATGTCGATCTAAAGTTGCGCGAAAAACTCAGCGCAATTGTTTTCGGCGCCTTTTTCCTGCCGATTGTCGGCGTCGGAACATTTCCGCCGAAAGGTCCGCCAAAAATTATTTGGATCGGCGTTGGACGCGGACATCCGCATCTTTTCCAATTGCACAAACGCGTCCAGGAAGCTGCGTTAGGCGCGGGGCTGGAGCCGGACCTTCGCCCGTTCCATCCACACGTCACGCTCGCGCGATGCCAGCGCATCTCGCCGCAATCTGTGCGTAAATTTCTCAAAGCGAATGACGATCTTGATGGGGGAATGATCCGCATCGATTCATTCCATCTTTATTCCAGCAAGCTCACCCCTGCGGGTCCCATTCACACCCGCGAGCTGACTGTGTGCTGCCGGGAA
>QHON01000147.1 GCA_003218815.1 Verrucomicrobiota bacterium | reverse complement strand
AACGAAACGCTGATCGTTCTGCGGATCGCAAAATCTTAAGTAATACCAACACGAGCCCGCCCATTGCGGCATGGTGTTTGTCTCGCGCAACGCTTTATCGGAATAACGAACCCAGTCTTTAGCTCTCCCGAGTGGTGGTTCGCCTATAGCGGTCGGCTTGTAATCGTCAAGCGCGGGCGGTATGACCGGCAGTTCGCTTTCGCTTAACGAATGGTGATTGCCACCTTCCCAGATAATCGGAAACGGCTCCCCCCAATAACGCTGCCGCGAAAAAAGCCAGTCGCGCAATTTGTAATTGATCGCGCGTTTGCCCTGGCCGCGTTCCTCCAGCCATGCAGTGATTTTTTTCTTTGCTTCCGCGCTCGTTAGGCCGTTGATGATAGGCGAATTGATTGCGATGCCTTCGCCGGTGAATCCAATTGCCGGTTCATCGCCCGTTGGCTGGACAACAACGACAATTGGCAGATCGAATTTTTTCGCGAATTCCAGATCGCGTTCGTCGTGCGCAGGCACGCCACCGATCGCGCCGGTCCCGTAACCAATCAGCACATAGTCAGCGATCCAGATTGGAATCTTTTCATTGTTCGCCGGATTAATCGCGAACGCGCCAGTAAACACACCGGTCTTTGCTTTCGTGAGCTCAGTCCGCTCCAAATCGCTTTTGCGCGCGGTCCGCTCCCGATACTCGCGCACCGCCGGCCATTGCTCCTCGGTAACAATAAGATCGACAAGCGAATGTTCCGGCGCGAGCACCAAGTACGTCCCGCCATAAAGCGTGTCGGGACGCGTCGTAAAAACGCGGACTTTTTGGTGGCTTTGGTCGATCTCGAAATCGATTTCCGCGCCTTCGCTTCGCCCAATCCAATTGCGCTGGAGCAGTTTGATTCCTTCCGGCCAATCGAGATCGTCCAGTTCCTTGATTAGCCGGTCAGCATATGCAGTGATGCGTAACATCCATTGACGCATCGGCCGCCGGACGACTGGGAAGCCGCCAATCTCGCTTTTTCCGTCCACGACTTCTTCATTTGCCAAGACTGTGCCCAGTTCCGAACACCAGTTCACTGGCGCATCAGCGACATAAGCGAGTCGAACACTGTCGGGATCAGCACCGCGATAGGTCGAGATCGGCTCGGCTTTGTTAGTCGCGGGGTTAAACCAGGAATTGTAAATCTGTAGGAAAATCCACTGCGTCCATTTGTAATACCGCGGATCGGTTGTGTTGATCTCTCGCTGCCAGTCGTAAGAAAAACCAATGCGTTTCAGCTGCGATTTGAATTTGGCGACGTTCTCGCCGGTGGTGAGGGCAGGATGCTGGCCGCTCTTGATCGCGTATTGCTCAGCGGGCAAACCGAACGCGTCCCAACCCATCGGATGCAAAACATTAAATCCGCGCATCCTTTTATATCGCGCGATGATGTCGGTGGCGGTGTAACCTTCCGGGTGTCCGACGTGCAACCCGGCGCCGCTCGGATACGGGAACATGTCGAGGATGTAAAATTTCGTCTTGGACGGATCGAAATCTTTCTCGCCTGGATTAGCCGCATGAAAAAGCTGCCGCTCCTCCCAGATCGCCTGCCATTTTGGCTCGATCTGATCGAACGGATACGGTTTGCGGCGCTCGCTACTCATCAGATTATGAATCAGGAAAGCAGGAAAACAGGAAAAAGAAATGGATTGGGAGCCAGTTTTCGCCTTGCTGCGGTAATTTGCGTGACCGACCCAGATCAAGAAAATAATCCTGCGTTCCTGCTTTCCTGATCGCGTCTCTCTGTGAAAGCTGTGAAACGGCTTTTGTTTGCGTCGCGCAATGCGCATAAGACACGAGAGATTCAACAGATTCTCGGGCCGGAGTTCGAAGTGCGCGATCTATCGGCGTATCCTAAAATTTCCGAAACGGTGGAAAGCGGAGAATCGTTTGAAAAGAATGCAAAACTGAAAGCAATCGCCGTATCGAAAAAAATGCCCGGATTAGTAATCGCGGATGATTCGGGTCTGGAAGTTGAAGTCCTCGACGGCGCGCCTGGAATTTATTCGGCGCGTTATGCCGGAGCCAAGGCGACGGATAAAGAAAACATCGACAGATTACTGAACGAGCTTGCGCGAATCGGTGCGAAACGCGACCAACGTCGGGCGCGATTTCGTTGCGTCCTCGCGCTCGGGCGCAATGGTCAAATGCTTGGCACGTTTCAAGGAATCGTCGAGGGATCAATTGTCGATCAACCGCGCGGGTTGCACGGGTTCGGTTACGATCCGATTTTTGTTCCGAACGGATTCGAACAGACTTTTGCTGAGTTGCTTGCGGAAGTGAAGAACAAGATCAGTCACCGGGCGAAAGCAATTCGCGCCCTTGCTGCTAAACTTGCAGCTCTTAAGCCAAGCGATTAAGGCTTCGGCGGCGGGGGCGGTGCTGGAGCGCCTGGCGGAGCCTGAGCGGCGGGGCCAGCAGCTGCTCTGATCTGATACCCAACTTTTGTGATTCCGACCGACCGAACTTTGTCGAGAACTCCAATGACATCGCCATACATAGCCATTGGGGCTGCGCTGATCGAGATTTTGATGTCCGGATTCGCCCGGTGGAGTTGATAAACGCTAGGGAGGACTTGGTCATCTGCTACGTACTGGTTATCGAAGAACACAGCGTTTCCTTCCATCACTTTTATGGAAACAAAATCCTTTACCCCGCTTGGCGGAGGCCCCACCGCAGCCGGCAAATTGACGCGAATACCTTTCATGTGGGTTTGGCTCAAGCTCACCATCATAAAGCTGGCAAGCAGAAAGAACATGATATCGATCAATGGAATGATCTCGATCCGCGCTCGTTTATGCGGAACTGGCGAAGATAGTCTCATAGCTCAGATTGGTAGAATTTAATACGAGGCGCCCGTCATCGTGAATGTAATGGGAATTCTGACCTGGGAAACGGTCCCAGGCCTAAATCGCCACTGCCGGAACGCACTGAGGGCGGCGTTATCCAGTATCGGGTTACCAATACTTTGTGCCATGGAACCTCCGGTGACGTTCCCGCTCGCTGCATCGACCGTCACGACGCAAACTCCGCTGCCTGTGATGTGCCGCGAACGCGCCTCGTACGGATACTGGGGACGCGGCGCGTTTACGGCGAGGGCTTTCGCTTTGGACATCGTCATTGCTTGGGCTTTGATTGGCGTGAATTTTTGCTGCGCCGTTGGTGGTGGCCGTGGTGGCGGTGTTCTTTCTTCGACAAACTCCGGCTTAATCTCTGGCGGCGGCGGAGGCTCGGGGAGAGGAATATCTTCTGGCGGCGGAGTGGCCTCAGGTGGCGCCAATGTCGCCTCGACGACCGTTGGTGCGTTAGGAGGAATCTCTACCACCGGTGCTTCGCGCCTTTGAGCAAGTGCAACCGCGGTGAGATGAATCGCCACTGCACCACCCAGAGCCGTCCACAAATGCCAACGCGGGGCTGGCTGGAAAAGTAACGGTTTTACTGGCGCTTTAGCCATATCAAAAAATTATCCCCGGGGCCCCCCCGGGACTCCCTTGAGCGCCTCGCTCGTAATTTCAAAGGAGATTTTGTAGAATCCCGCCGAGCGGAGCATATCAAGCAAATGGCTAACGTTTAGGTGAGCCGTGTCGCGATCACCGCGCACAAACACTTTCGCTTCAGGTGACGACTGATGCACCTTTACCAGGCGCTGTTGCAGATCAGTGTCTGTGACTTCGTCCTTGTCGAAGAAGTAATGGCCGTCTTTATCAACCGACACGCTGATGTACTCGCGCTTTGTCTGAGTTTCGCCTGAGCTGCCTCTGGGTAGATTCACTTTAATCCCCTTCATGTGAACCTGGCTCAAGCTCACCATCATGAAGCTGGCCAGCAGAAAAAACATGATGTCAATCAACGGGATGATCTCGATCCGCGCTTTCTTGTGCGGAATTGGGGAGCTTACGTACATTGGATACCTTTAGATTGACGCGCCTTTCCCAGAAGCGTGGGTTGCCCCAGCGATCTCCATCTCGCGCGCTTGTGCTCCTAACATCACTTCCAAGTTCGTGGCTGCCGTCTGCAGTTCGAACTCCAAGTTAGACACTCTGGAAGTGAAAAAGTTAAACGGCACGAGCGCAAAGATGGCGATACCGAGACCACACGCCGTGGCAATGAGTGCTTCTGCAATACCGCCAGTGACTGCCTGCACCGCGAGCTCTTCATTGCCAAGGAAGCTAAATGAACGAATCAAACCCGTGATCGTACCCAACAGACCAAGCAACGGCGCCAGCGTAACCAGTGTGTCCATGACCACAAGAAAGCGGCCGGCGCGTTTGATCTCGATGCCAGCAGCGACTTGCAATGCGCCTTGCAGCGAAGTGTGTTGATGATTCAGACCATTCCACATCATGCGCAAAACCGGATCCCGTGATCCGCGGGAAAGCCTGGAGGCCTCGGCGACATCGCCGTTTTCAATCGCGGTGAACACCTTCTCGATCCGTTTAGGATCCCGCCGAAACCAGCGGCCGCCCCACCAAAAGATTCGCTCGATCACCACCGTGAGGCCGACGATCGACACAATCAAAATCGGCCACATAATGGGGCCACCCTTGCGGAACTTGTCGATCAACCAATTACTGCCGAGCACGCCGCCGCTGGTTTTTTCTTCGGCAGTCGGCGAAGGACTCTGAGCGGCGGCCGGTGCAGGGCTTAACGTAGCGCTGATCGTCGCGCCCGGAGCGGCTGGTGAAGTGGCCGCACCGGGAGGTGCCGGCGCGGCAGGCGCCCCTGGCGGCAAGTTTGTAGCCGGCAGCTGTGCCGGCGCAGCTGGATTCGCCACGGCTCCCGGACTCACAGCTGGAGGAGGAGCTCCGGGCGGAGATGGTTGTGGCGGTGCGGGAGGCGGAGGAGATTGCGCGAGCGAAGTCAACGCAAGCGCGAGTGAGCATAGGCAGGCACTAAGTAGTGTTTTCATAATTTAGGCAGGGTTTGGTGAATTTGCTGACCGGCTCGGTTCCGGCACGAGTTTTCCGTTATCGCAAACGGTTTACTTGCAAGTCGAGCAAAACTTTTCACTTTCTCAGGTCGACACTTCGCTTTTACGAAAGCCGTATCTGTAATTCGCATTATCTGCACTCGCGGGATGTAAGGCAAGTCCGCCAAATTCGCGCACCGGCAAGATTCAGCGAATTTTCAGACTGGATGAAATCTCCCGCGCGTTCGTGACCCTGTTTCGCAGTGGCGGCCAGTCAAGGTGTTCCGGTCAGAATCACATCGCCTGGCTTCAGAGTCATCGCCCGACTGGCGAATGAGACGATTTCTGCGACCGAATAGATCATCTGACTCGTGCGCGCTTGCTGTCGCATCTCCCCATTTTGCCGGAGCTCGATCGGCAGATCGCGAACATCGACATCGGAATAGACGAACGGTCCAACGGGCGTGTAAGTATCAAAAGATTTACAGCGACCAAATTGCTTCTCGCTTTTTTGCAGGTCGCGGTCGCTGATGTCGAGCCCGACGGTGTACCCGAAAACATGATCGAGCGCGCCTTTCGTAGGGACGTTTTTCGCCAACCCACCGATTACGACCGCCAGCTCGACTTCAAAATCGGTTTGATGCTCGGGAAATGCGATCTCGATTGCGCCGTTATGCGGTAGGAGCGAGCTCGGCGCTTTGAACCAGATCAATGGAGTACCCAACGGCGTCCGTTTCATTTCCGCGATGTGATCTGCGTAATTCAATCCGACGGCGATTAATTTTGATGATGCAACCGGAAGATCGACATTTACATCCGCGAGTTTTCGCACTTCGCCCGTCGGGTCGATGTCGATCCAGTGGGGTCTCGCCAAAACGTGCACGTCGTCACCACGCACTTCGCCGTAAAAAGATTCTTCGCCCGATCTGAAGCCACCGAATGTGCGCATCTAAAGAAGGTAGGGGTCGTTCACCTGAACCGTTCGCCGTCGTGTGAATGGAGCTAAAAGGCGATTGGGGTCAATCGCTGCTAGCTCGCGGCACCACCGCAACAAAG
>QHON01000146.1 GCA_003218815.1 Verrucomicrobiota bacterium | reverse complement strand
GGTCAACATCGACGATCACGATTATCTGACGAAAATCCGTCATGGTGAAGAATTCCTTGATCGGGGAAATAAAGATCGGGTCCAGCTCCAATTTCGCGGACGGGAAATGGCGCACCAGGAATTTGGCCTGCAACTGATGGAGAAAGTGCGCGACGATCTCTCTGGCATGTCGCAAGTGGAAACGGAGCCGAAAATCACCGGCCGAAATGTGAGCATGACGCTCTCTCCACTGCCGGCGAACCGGCGGAAAAGGCGATTTGCACCGCAGCCTAAAACAGCCGAGAACGAAATTTCTGTTTCACCGAATGGGACGTGATCGTAAAGGAGCCGCGGACTACGTCTCGCGGGGCAGTTAAGGAGATTTCGAGGCCGCTGGCGCCGGCTGCGGTGAATTGACCGGCGGCAATGCTGCCGATTGCTTTGCTTCCAACCGGGCCTTACGGCCTTTTGCTTCCGTGTTCTTGGGATCGAGCTTTAGAGCTTTCTCCGTATCGGCCATCGAATTTTTTACGTCGTCTTTCAATTCGTAGATGTAACTGCGATAAAGATAATAACGGACTTCATTCGGCTTGAGCGTGATCGCCTCGGAATAATCGGCCACCGCTTTGTCATAATCATGCATTTTCATCTCCACCGCTGCGCGCTGTTCATAAATGCGCGCGTCTCGCGAATTGATTTTGAGCGCCTCGCTGAAATCGCGAATGGCGTCCTCAAAGCTCTGTTCGTTGGCAGAGGCGAATCCGCGCTGTTGATAGGCGATGGCGAGATTCGGCGCGAATTTGCGGTCGAGATCCGTCGCTTTACGAAACGCCTCGATGGCTTTGTTCCAGTCTTGATTCTTGGACGCCTCCGCACCTTCCCGGGCGAACTTGGATGCTTCTTTGTTGCCTTGCGCCTGAGCGAATTGCGAGACGCAAACCGCTAGAGCCGTGATTAGAGTGAGAGCAGAATATCGTTTCATAATTTCTATTGGACGTTGGTCTTTTTGGAGAATTCGAAGTTCAGGCCACGAATAGTTGGCCGCAAGGGCAACTCTTTAGATTTGTTCCGGAGATGGCGCTTGTTCAATGTCGATCTTTGGCTCGGGCTCTTGTGAAGCGGAATTACCTGGTCCCGGCTCATCGACGCGCGTGATCCGCAGAGCGCGACCGGTCGTTTCGTCGATCTCGATTAGCGCGCCCCGCAGCCGAACCTCTCCGGAAGCGACTGGAAACGATGCCGGCAGATTCGAAACGAAGCGGTTCATAATCGGTTCAATCGCGCGGCCAAGAATCGAATTCACCGGCCCGCACATTCCCGCGTCGCACATGAACGCTGTCCCACCAGGAAAGATTTGTTCGTCCGCTGTCTGCACATGCGTGTGAGTGCCAATTACAGCCGAGACCTTGCCATCGAGAAACCGGCCGAGCGCGATTTTCTCACTCGTGGTCTCGCCATGTGCATCCACAATAATGTTGGTGGTTTCTTCGCGCATCTTCATCACCGTTGCTTCCACGGCGCGAAATGGGTTCTCCAGAATCGGCTGCATGAATGTTCGCCCTTGGACGTTGACCACGCCCATTTTGCCCTTCGCCGTTTCGAGTACGATTGATCCGCTGCCAGGCGCGCCGTCGGGATAATTCAGTGGGCGGAGCAGGCGCGGTTCAAGATCGAGAAATTTGATGATATCTTTTTGGTCCCAAATATGGTCGCCAGTCGTGACGACTGAAACGCCGGCGCGCAAAAGTTCGATTGTGATTTTGCCCGTAATCCCTCGGCCGCCTGCTGCGTTCTCGCCGTTGACGATGATGAAATCCAATGCCTGCTTTTCCTTAAGCTGCGGCAACCGGCCGATCACAGCGTTGCGCCCTGGCTCGCCCACGATGTCGCCGAGAAAAAGAACCGTTAGCATTCTGCGAGCATCGTATTAAAGGAACCGAAATCCAAACGCGGATGTTTCAGTTCAAGCAAGCGCGACGATTCCTCGCGATTATCGCAGTTCATTTGTCGATCTTACCGCCCGCCAGCAACGCTGCGGACAGCCTCGGAATTTTGGGTGCACATCCCAGCTGGAACGTGCTGGAAAAATATCAGGAAACAATTACCCATGATGAGTTCGCCAGATTGATTAATAACGTTTATTGCACTCACGGTTTCGCGCCGGACTTGATTGCGATAGATGAGAAGAGCGCGCGGATTTTGACGAACCGCAATGCGCAAAAGTTCTTCACCTTGCGCTTCGCCCAAGACGAAGCGTCGCGCGAGCCGGTGCCACGTCTCTGGCGTCTCCCTAAGTCCCTGGCGCCCGCAAAACCAGAGAAACCGCTCTCCGGTTTGCGCATCGCGCTCGATCCGGGGCACCTCGGCGGCACGTGGGCCAAAATGGAGGAGCGCTGGTTTCAAGTCGGCGACAGCGCGCCGGTGGAGGAAGGCGATTTGACGTTGCGGGTGGCCCGGCTGTTGGCGCCGCGCCTCCGAAAATTGGGTGCGAAAGTCTTCTTTGTCCGAAACAGCAACGAACCAATTACGCCGAAACGCCCCGACGATTTCAAGCAACTCGCGAGAAGAATTCTGATTAAAAATGGCGTGCCGCAACCGCGGACGGATGTGCTCGATCCAAATGATCCGGAGAAAGAGCAAACGATTCGCTGGCAGAGCCAAATTTTGTTCTACCGCTACAGCGAAATCCGCCGTCGCGCCGTGTTGGTGAACACGAAACTACATCCCGATCTCGTGCTTTGCTTGCATTTGAATGCTGAAGGCTGGGGCGATCCGAATCACCCGACATTGACGGACAAAAATCACCTTCATCTGCTCGTGAACGGTTCTTATTTGAAAGACGAATTGGAACTCGATGATGAGCGCTTTGAAATGATTCGCCGGCTCTTGAGCCGCGCCTACGATGAGGAGCTACCGCTCGCCGACACAATTGCTGGCGCAATGGCTCGCGAGACTAAGTTGCCTCCCTATGAATACCCGACCACGAACAGCACGACCAAAGTCGGCACGAGCGGTTACGTTTATGCGCGCAACTTGCTCGCGACGCGGCTTTATCGTTGTCCGGTCGTCTATTGTGAGCCTTATGTCATGAATAGCAATGATGCTTTCGCGCGTATCCAGGCTGGCGATTACGAAGGAACACGAAGCGTGAACGGCACCGAGCGCAAGAGTATTTTTCGCGAATACGCCGACAGCGTGGTGGATGGATTAGTCGATTATTATTCCAGGGCGCGAGGTAGCGGCGGTTGACCTCAAGCGCCTGTTGTAGCCGGGATCGTTGATCCCGCCCGCGGTCAGCGACCACGGCTACAACGCATCAACTGCTTTCTGGATATCATCCATTGTCACATCTGTCGTCACGTGCGCGGCGCCAATTCGCGGCGCAACGACGAACCGAATTTTGCCGCGCTCGAATTTCTTGTCGTAAGGAAGCGCCTTGAAAATCCTTTCCCGCGGAAAATCTTTCGGCAATTGCGTCGGCAAATCGAACTGCCGCAAAAGATTGGCAATTGCATCGCGCTGATCGCGCAGTAGCCCTGCTTTTTTCATCGAGACATCGCAGGCTGCGATAATTCCAAGGCTGATCGCTTCGCCGTGGAGAAATCTTTTGTAATCACCAGCGCGCTCGATCGCGTGACCAACAGTGTGACCGAAATTGAGAAGCGCGCGTTCGCCGGTGCGATCACGCTCGTCTTTCGCCACGATTTTCGACTTTAACTCGATGTTGCGGTGGATAAGAGGCGCGAGGTTTTCGGGATCGACATCTCTAAGCCCCATAAACATTTCCGCATCGGCGATGATGGCATGCTTGATGATCTCCGCGAAGCCTTGGTTGAAATCGCGTCGTGGCAGTGTCTTAAGAACGTCGATATCGTCAATCACGAGCGCCGGATGATGAAAGGCGCCGATCAGATTTTTCCCGTCGCGCGTATTCACCCCGGTCTTCCCGCCGATTGAGCTGTCCACCATCGCGAGCAGCGTGGTTGGAATCTGCACGTGTGGAATCCCACGAAGGAAAATCGCCGCGACGAATCCCGAAATATCGCCAATCACGCCGCCCCCAAGACCGATAACGAACGATTGTCGATCCAAACCGGCGGCGATCATCTGATCGCAAATCGCATCTGCTTGCGCAAGCGTCTTCGATTGCTCGCCTGCCGGAATCGTAACCGGCGTTGGCTGGAAACCAACTGACAGTAAGCTTTGTTTGACGCGGTCACCAAACAGCGGGGCGATATTTGAGTCTGAGATGAGGGCGCAACAAGGGCCGTGCAATCGTTTCTTCACGAACGCGCCGGCGCTGGCGAGCAAGCCCGCTTCGATCAGCACATCGTAGCGGCGCGGACCGGCTCGCACTTCAACCGAGATCACGGATCAGGCGTTTACGGAGTCCAGCGTTGAGCGACGGATGGATCGCTCCCGGCTGGAGTATTGGTAAACACGCTCCACTCCATGTTCTCCAAATGCAGATCAGCAAAGAGCGCGTTGACCTTCCTGCGGGAACTATGCGTGCCTCCCAGGGCAGCTCCACCGGGGGCGCTCGCCGCCTGGAGAACTGTGACCCCCGGCAAACCAGTAAGGGCCGTGCCTTGGAAAGTCACGGTTGCCGTTGAAGCTTGAGCCGGGGCGAACAATATAAAAATGGTCGGTTGGGAAATTTTATCGACAGACGTTCCGACCAAATTGGCGGTGCCATTTATCCCGTAGCTAATTGGCGTGCTTACATCACCCAACTCGGAAGGCGGCCGTGTATCAAACGGCGATTGAAAAACATTCCAGCTCGAAAGATATTTCGTTTGATGCAGTTGCGACATCCACGAGGTAGCAGTTGAGAATAGGGCGCCATCGTTGTCATTCAGATATAACTGCGTGGCGATTCCGATCTGGCGCAGGTTGTTCATGTCCTTGGTCGCTTTCGCGCGCTCCAGAATACCGATGAAAACCGGGTAGGCGATCGCGGCGAGAACGCCGATGACCGCGATTACGAGAAGTAATTCGATCATTGTGAAACCGCGCGAGAAGGTTCTATTCATTGGTTTTGTTGGTTTCGAAGGCCATCATAGTGATGTCAGTCTGGCGATGAAAGCGAAAATGCAGTGGCGCGGAAGATTGCTTGACA
>QHON01000145.1 GCA_003218815.1 Verrucomicrobiota bacterium | reverse complement strand
TTTCGAGCCGTTGCGGGAACCGATTGAACGTTTCCAAGCAGCACTCAAACAAACACCCGAACGCATCGCCCTCCGCGAAATCGGCGAGTCATTCTTGCTGCCATTGTAGAGGCGCTTACCCGCAAGCCCTTGGCAAAGAATTTGCCGACGGCACAGCTCGCGTTTAGAACCTTCGCGCTTGCTCATGCAATCCGCGGATGTCATCTTTGCCGCTCGTGCCGACGTAGCTCAGCTGGTAGAGCAGCGGTTTCGTAAACCGCAGGTCACGGGTTCGAATCCCGTCGTCGGCTCCACGCACCAAATGTCCAACACCAACAGCTCAGTCTCAATCATCGTTCCCACGTTGAACGAGGTGGAAAACATCGCGCCGCTCGTGTCGCAGATTATCGCGAGTGCAGCCCCTTTTCGCGAAATTCTGTTTATCGACAATAATTCAACCGACGCGAGCCGAGATATGATTCGGGTTCTCGCGGCAAGTCATCCAATTCGATTAATCGAACAGGATCACGCGGAGCTTGGATTATCTGCCGCTATTATGTCGGGTGCGCTCGCTGCACAAGGAGAAATCCTTCTTGTGATGGATGCAGACCTCAGTCACCCGCCGGAACGGATTAAAGATTTGCTGGCGCCTCTCTTTGCGGGCACGGCGGAAATGGTGATTGGAAGTCGATATGTCACCGGTGGATCGACACCGGGCTGGCCGCTTTGGCGACTGTTATTGTCCCGGGCCGGTGCGGCGCTCGCTTATCCACTCACCGGTGTGCATGATTCGATGTCCGGATTCTTTGCCATTGGGCGTTCTCGATTACTGGAACACGCGTCGCCGGCAGGAGGCTTCAAAATTGCCTTCGAGACGATTGTGCGAAGCGGTCGCACCTTACACGTATTTGAAATTCCCATCGTTTTTCATAATCGCGTACGTGGGAAATCGAAAATGTCGTTTGGCATCGCGCTGAGATTTTTTTTCCGATGGCTGCTCGCGATGTTCCGGCATCTCGTCTGGGGACCGTATCGTCCCATCGAAATTGCGCGATCGACAATCAGCAGCAACGCATCGGTCGATTGATTAGGAACCGGCCGACCTCCATGGAATCGGAACGGCTCGGACCGCTGCCATTGGTCGGCCTGCTCGCTTGCAGCGCAAGAGCTCAATCGAGAATCCGATAAATAACAATAGGGCAGCAAAAAAAGTATTGCCGTAGATCTGCGCGGCACGTGGGAATGGCAAAGCCAGAGCGAGGATCGCCAGTGCCGGCAAGCTCCACCATATGATGATTGAGCCCTTCCCCGCCAGCACCCCTTGGGTGAGGACTGCAAACGGCAGTATCAGCCATGAAAAAAGATATCCAAACGAGAGCGGTGTGATCATCAGCATCATTAAGATGAGCAGCGCGAATTCGATTGCATCACTTTCTGCTGTCCGCATTGCGCGCTGAGGCATCGCTGAGATAAATAAGATTCCCAATGCCAGTGCGACACTGATGATAATCGCATTGACTGTCGCAAATTTAAGGTCGACGACGTTTACGTAGATGGGTGTATGCGGCGCGGAAGCAGCATCCGCGTCCACGTGTCGAAACAATCGGTTGGTGACGCCGACAAGGGATTGATTTTTCCAGGTGTAGCTGCGCATCGGGCGCTGGGCTACCCCGGCTGAGTCGTATTTTAGCATCCCGACGCTCCATTGCTCTAGATCGTGCCAAGCTCGTCCCAATCCGCGGAACGACGCCGGCAAAACGAGAAGCAAAAACACCAGCCCCACGACAAGACTGGCAGTCGCCTTCCAATGACGCCGATAAATTAAATAAATAATCGCCATTACTGGAAACGCTTTGATCGCCGCCGCGAGCGCAATCAGTACACCGGCGGAAATTTCCTGTCTCGCGCGCAACAAAACGAACGCGCCAAGCATCAGCGCGAGGAGGACCAAACTGGACTGGCCAAGGTGATAGCTGGACCAGATGTAAACGATTACCAGCAGACTCGGCATCAGATATAGCCAAGCATTTTTTGCGTGACTCTGGCCAGCGGCGAGCGTTGCCGCCAGTCGAACGCTAGCTAGCCAAGCGGCTGAATTGATTGTGACGAGCAGAAGAATCAGTCCCGCTTGGCCTAGCAAGCTCGCGCTCGCCAGAAAAAGTGCGCAGGGCGGCGGATACATGAAGTCGTATTTCCCAAAACGGAGAAAAAAGATCTCCTGACCAGCGAGCACCTGTTTGCCGGTGTCGTACCATAGTTTGTAATCCATGATGCTGCGGCCACCGAAATAATGGAGGAGCGGAACGGTCGAAAACGCGATCGCCACCACGACAAAGATGAATATCAATACCCGAAGTCCAGCCGGGCTGTTCAGGCGCCGATCAAGCGCAGTCCATTCCCACCTTACCGCCGGATCTTTCACGCGTTTGGCAGAGTTGCAGCGATTGGCGAACGGGCTTTGTGCCAATCGGTGCTCTGTTCGTAGGCGTGCGCGATTTGCAAAATGCGCGCTTCATCGAGCGCTTTGCCTAACAACTGCAAACCGATAGGCAAGCGATGCCCATCGACGTCGGCGAAACCACACGGCACGCTGATTCCGCAAATACCGGCGAGATTCGCGGGGCTGGTGAAGATATCCGCGAGATACATTTGCAAGGGATCGTCCGTGCGTTCGCCTAGTTTGAAAGCTGGGACTGGCGAAGTCGGTGAAATTAACGCGTCGACTTTCTCGAACGCCTTTGCAAAATCCTGCCGAATCAGCTCGCGCACCTTTTGCGCGCGCAAATAATACGCATCGTAATAGCCGGAGCTCAAAACGTAAGTGCCAAGAATGATCCGGCGTTTTACTTCCGGGCCGAAACCTTCCTCTCGCGTGCGGCCGTAATGATCGAGGAGATCTCTTGGATGTTCGGCCCGATGTCCGTAGCGTACGCCATCAAAGCGGGCGAGATTCGCCGAAGCCTCCGCCGTTGCCAAAATGTAATAGACTGCAATGGCGTAATCGGTGTGCGGCAAAGAAACGTCGATAATCTCTGCGCCTAACGAATCCATATGTTTCACCGCCGCATCGATGGCAGTTTTCACTTGTGGATCAATCCCTTCGATCATGTATTCCTTTGCCAAACCTAACCGCGCGCCGCGCAAATCTTTTCCCAGCTCCTCAGTGTAATCCGGCACCGGTTCGTTCAATGACGTTGTTTCCTGCGGATCGTGGCCGGCGATCGCATTCATAATCATTGCCGAATCGCGCACCGTTTTTGTTAGGGTGCCAACTTGGTCGAGCGAGGAGGCGAAAGCGACGACGCCGAAGCGCGAAACGCGTCCGTAACTCGGTTTGAGACCGACAACACCCGAAAGCGCAGCTGGCTGCCGAATCGACCCGCCGGTTTCAGTGCCGAGTCCCCCGAATGCTTCATCGGCCGCAACCGCCGCAGCTGACCCACCGCTGGAACCACCTGGCACGCGCGATAAATCCCACGGATTTCGCGTCAACTTTACGCCGGAATTTTCGGTCGACGAACCCATCGCGAACTCATCCATGTTGGTTTTGCCAAATGGAATTGCGCCCGCCGCACGTAATTTTCGAATGACGGTCGCGTCATACGGCGCAAGATAACCGCGCAAAATCTTTGACGCGCACGTACAAGACTCACCGCTTACGCTGATTATGTCTTTAATCGCGATCGGCACTCCGCCCAGTGGAAGGTCGACATTCGCTTTTTCCGCCTCCTTAGCGGCAGCTTCAAAATCGATTGAGAGATAAGCGTCGATTTTTCCATCGACACTCTCGATCCGCGCTTGCAAGACATCGAGCACTTCCCGGGGCGAGACTTCCCGGTGACGCAGCAGAGACTGCAAATCGGCGATATTCAGCGCCGGCAGATCTTTTCCCGTCATTCCACGACTTTCGTGACGATGAAAAGACCGTTTGCCTGGCGTGGCGCATTGCTCAGCGCTTGTTCCGCCGTAAGCCAATCGCGTCTCTCATCTTCGCGGAAAACGTTGAAAATTGGGATCGTGTGCGCCGCCGCTTCCACGTGGCTCACGTCCACTGCGCGCAGTTTGTCGGCATATTTCAACACATCGCCGAGTTGTCTCTGGAAAAGCTCCGTCTCTGCGTCGGTCAAATTTAGCCGCGCCAGCTTAGCAACATATGCGACGTCGAGATCGGAAGGTTTGAGCATGCTTGCCGATCAAAAATGCAGATGACTCATTAACCAGATGACCACTGCCGCAAGCCCGGTCACAAGAATGAGAAAGATCATCCGCCCCTCCCGTCGTTCTTTGCGCAGCGAGCGCGGCCGACGCGTGCGTCCTTTCTCATCGAAGTAGCGTCTGTCATGGAGCGCGACCGACACGTGGAGTCGGCTGTCGTCGGCATTGGGTTTTGTGCGCCGCTCTTCTCCTGCCCAGCGAGACGCCTCCTCCGTGACTCGCGGCGCCTCCGAAATCATCCGTTCGAGATTGTCGACCTTATCGCGCAGCTCCGATTCCAGACGGGCTAATTCTTCCTGCTTACGGCGAAGGGGTGGAGCCGATCTAGGCGAACGACGAAACATGGCCATCACCGGCTGGCCATCCAGAAGAAAAGAGCAAGAGCAACAAGACCAAAAATGATCAGCGGCAAAGTGAGCGCGATGCCGATTTGCATCCACTGAAAAAATGAGCGTCCGCCGTTGAGCTCGTAACCCTCCGGCCCAACGTCAGGTAATGACGTAACGCCGGCATTCTCGTCGGCTGCTTGCAGCCGACTGCGCTGCTCGCTGTACTCCGTGCGCGCGTCATCCACTGTGCTCAGAGCCCGGCTCAACTCCTTGTGCAAATCGGCCGGATTCCAGCTTTTCGGATCGATGGCTTCAATTAATTCCAAGTGCTGTCCGAAACTTTCCCGAGTCGTACGAAGTTGTTCGAGTCGCTTTTGTGCGTTGTACGCTTCGCGCTCGAGCACAACGAGCGAGCGCGTCAACTTGTCTATCATTTCCGCCCGGCCGCGATCCAGTTCTTCCTGACGGCGGCTCAGTTCTTCGAGCTCGCGCTTTTGTTTTTCAATTTGCTCCTGCTGGCGCTTGAGCTGAAGCAGTTGCTCCTGCGCTTTTTGCATTTGCGAGTCGAGATGCTCGGCAGAGAGCGCCTCCTCCTCGCTCAATTCCAGCATTTGTTCGATCGGTCGAATCTTTTCTGCCATGACAATCGCGAGCTCCCCGCAGCTTGGCCGCTCAAAGCTCA
>QHON01000021.1 GCA_003218815.1 Verrucomicrobiota bacterium | reverse complement strand
TTGCTGTAGCCGGCATCGATGATGCCGGCATGCGAAACATGCGCGACTCCAACCGGGATCAACGATCCCGGCTACAACGGCGACCGCATCTTTTCGCTGTCGCCTCATCGGACCCTCACCGGGATCGACGATCCTGGCTACATCCGCGACCGCATCTTTTCGCTCTCGCCTCATCGGTCTCTGTCTTCCTCGCATTAACTCTGGGCGCGGATTCGCAGCGAGCGTCGCAACCGAGGATTTGGGAAGAGTTTTCCGGTGAAAAAGCTTTGGCTCATGTCCAGCGCCTGGTTGACCTCGGGCCGCGTCCGCCTGGATCTGAAGCGATCGAAAAATCCAGGGATTACATCGAGAATCAGCTTCGGTTGGTCGGGTGGCAGGTAAGACGGCAGGCATTCACGGATGACACGCCGCGGGGCAAGGTAAGATTCGTCAATCTCGTTGCACGATTTCCCGCGCATGGGAGCGCGGCGCCTTCTTTTTTGTTGTGCTCTCATTATGACACAAAGACGTTCGACACCATCCGGTTCGTGGGAGCGAACGACGGCGGGTCGAGCACTGGATTGTTGTTGGAATTGGCCAGAGTTCTTGGACAGCATCCGAATCTGGCAGCCAAAGTTGAACTGGTGTTCTTTGATGGCGAAGAAGCCTACGAATATTTTTCGGAGACCGATGGTTTGTATGGGAGCCGCTATTTTGCCAGGCAACTTGCAGATGCCAAAACGGACAAAAAATTTCGGGGCGGAATCTTGTTCGACATGGTAGGTGATCGTTCTCTAGACAACACTTTGCCAACAGATTCGCCTGTGGAAATGGCGCGAGATATTTTTGCATCGGCGGAGGCGCTGAAATTGCGAAACTATTTCAGCTACTTCGACCGCGAAATGACCGACGATCACACTCCGTTGAATAGGATCGGAATTCCCACTCTCGATATGATTGATTTTGATTTCGCCTGGTGGCATACGGCCGACGACACGATCGACAAGCTGAGCGCCCAAAGTCTCCAGGTCGTTGGATCGGTTGCCGCGTATTACCTCTCTGAATTCGCCTTAAAGTGAGAATGAAAAACGCCGGGCGATTTTGCAAAGCCTGACTGCGGATCTTTTGGGTCGCGCGGAATTCGTAAGCAATCGGCTCTAGAGGCGCTTCGGAAATTCGCGAACTTCTCAATTGCCTGGCTGCGTTTTTGCCCGCACTTTGATCGTGCGCGAATTCCAGATTCGGAGCGCGTAACGGCGACATGTCCCATCCTGCTCGAAAAATTATTGGAGTGATCGGCCTCGGCATTATCGGCCGTGGCGTGACCGCTAATCTGCGCCAGAAAGGGTTTCAGGTGTTTGTCTGGAATCGAACTCCGCGTCGTGTTCCAAATTTTATCGGTTCGCCGGGCGAACTGGCCGAAACCTGCGATTGCCTGGAGATTTTTGTCTCTGATGATAGGGCTTTGCTGGAGACCGTGCGGCGTCTTACCGAAAAGCTTACCTCACGGCACATCGTAATTGCGCATTCCACTGTTGCTCCGGATTCAATGCGCGCCGCGGCGGAAATGGTCGAACATCGCGGCGGACGGTTTGTGGAAGCGCCATTCACCGGCAGTAAGCTCGCGGCGGAAAAAGGCGAATTGGTTTACTACGTCGCGGGGAATGATGCGGCGCTGCGGGAAGCGCGTCCCATTCTTGAAGCGAGCAGCAAGGAGATTATTGAAACCGGCGAGATCGGTCAGGCGAGTGCAATCAAAATCGCAACAAATATGGTCACCGCGGCGAGCGTGCAAGCCGCGGCGGAAGCTTTGGGGTTGATCCAAGCTTTGGGCGTGCCTCTGCAAAAGTTCGTCGAAGCAATGCAAGTCAACGCGAGTCATTCCACGACTCTGGCGATGAAAATGCCTAAGATGACTGAAGCGAATTTTGAGCCACATTTTTCCGTAAAGCACATGCTGAAAGACATGGAGATCGCCAATCAGATTGGCTCATCCCATCATCTTGAACTCGGAGTGACGTCCGCTGCACGGGACCGGCTTGTCGAGCAACTCCAGTTGGGACACGGCGATGACGATTTCTCTGCGGTTGCGCGAAAATATTTGCCCGAAATTCCGCCCGTCGGTCAGAAAAATGCGGAGGCAGCAAGCGATAATGCGCAAACGGATCCGGATGCAATCCCTCCAGCGTTGGAGCCCATCTTAGCTGATTTTGAAGAGCCAGAATCTGAACAGGAAAGTGAGCGCACCGTTAGCGCAGAACCGGCTCCATTCGGCGAAGAGACCAAAGAAGCCACACGACCGCGTGCCGGCTTTTTTATCCGGTTACTGCGCCGCGGGAAACAATTATTGAAACAGCCTATCTCGTCTAAAGGAGCATGACGTCGGCCCGTCAAACCGGTGAAGGCGTGTTTTTTGATTTCTCCGGACGCACAAAGCTTCGCATCACGGGGAACGACCGTGTCCGTTTCCTGAACGGACAAATTACGAACGATGTGCGCAAGGCGACCGAATCCGTAGCTACTGAAGCGTGCGTGCTCAATGCGAAGGGCAAACTTACCGCGGATATTTTCCTTTCCGCCGCGTCTGATTGTTTTTGGGTCGATGCTGATCCCGACCTTCGAAAAGCACTCCCCGCGAGGATCGAGCGCTACATAATCGCGGACGATGTTCAGATCGATGACGTCACAGATCGATTCTCGATTTTTCATGTATTGTCGGGAGCGGCGCCAGATGTAGCCGATTGCCAGCGCATCCTATCCACCCGCCGGTTCGCCGAAACAGGTTGGGACATCTGGGCCGATTCGGAGTTCCATGATGCTGTTTCACAACAATTGTCGTCAATGTTTCGCTTTTTCGACGGCGCTTCCGCGGAGATTCTTCGCATTGAACACGGTATTCCCCGGTGGGGGCGCGAGCTGACGGAAGAAATCATTCCCGTCGAGGCGAACCTGGAAGAGCACACGATCGACTATGAGAAGGGTTGCTACATCGGTCAGGAAGTAATCTCGCGAATCAAGATGTCCGGCCAGACAAACAAGCGATTGTGCGGGCTAATTTCGTTGCACGATACGCCGCTTCGGGCGGGTATGAAACTCGCTAGCACTTCGGCGAACGGCAGACAGGTGGGCTGGATTACGAGCGCAACGCGGAGCGAGAGACTTGGGAAAGAAATCGCGCTCGGGTTTGTCAAACGAGGCTTCAACATTTCTGGCACTACTCTGGACGCCGTCGTCGGAGATGAGGACTCGGGTGCGCAGGTTCCGATTCACGCCGAGGTGGTTCCGCTTCCATTTGTCTAAGGCAGCGCGATCAGCCAAAAATGCGCGCCTTTTCATCCGCTCCAAAGGCGAGATATTCGTGGCGTTTGTAATTTCTTTTGCTTTCGGCAGTTGCGTAAATTTTAGTCCTTGCGTTTTAAAGATCGCAACGTGTAAAGTCCGCAGTTCAGTTTTTATCAGGCCATGAACCAACGTTTAATCGCAGAAATTGGCCGCACCCAGCGGCTGGAAATCCTTAACTCGCTCAAGCGGACCAGAGGCATGTCTGTTAACGAGCTGGTTGAAAGAATGAAGATGAGCTACATGGGTATCAAACAGCATTGCCTCACGCTTCAGCGCGATGGCTACCTGGATACCTGGCGCCGACCGCAAAAAATGGGTCGCCCGGAAATGGTTTACCGGCTTACGCGCCGTAGCCATGATCTTTTTCAGGCGGATAGCAATCAATTCACCATTGAGCTATTAAAATCGGCTCAGGAAATTTATGGGCCGAATGTGCCGGAGAAACTCCTTTACAACGTTTTCGAAAAAAAGACTGCCGCCCTCAAGACGAAGGTAAAAGGAGAAACAGTTGCTGAACGCGCTAAATGGCTTGCCCGGGTGCGCGACGGCGAGGGCTACATGGCCCAGTTCACCACCGGCCAAGGGGGCGGCCCCCAGATTCTCGAATGCCACTCGCCGATCATGAATTTGCTCGAGCAGTATCCTATCATTGGCCGACTTGAGCAGGATATGTTCGAGGTTCTTCTCGGCACCCGCGTGCGCCGTGAGATGATTCGCAATTCCGGTCTGTACGAGTGCGCGTTTTATTTCGCATTGTAATAGCTCTGCTTATCTCTCCATCGCCGAGATTTCTCCTTTCGCTTCCAGCGAATTTCGGTTGATTCATGGCCCATGCTTCGGGCCTTTCCTTCTGCGGTTATAGAAAATCTGCAGCCGCTGGTCGACGGCGGTCGCTACCCGATAAAACGCATCATCGGCGAAGATCTCGTCGTCGAAGCGGACATTTTTAAAGACGGGCATGATGTAGTTGCGGCTGTCCTGAAGTGGCGTGTTCTCGGCAAGAGACAGTGGCGGGAAACGCCCATGGCGTTCGTCGATAACGACCGCTGGCGCGGTGTCTGCACCCTTTACGACAGCGCGATTTACGAATACACGATCGAGGCGTGGACGGATAGGTTTTCCGGATGGAGAGGAGAGTTCGCCGCGAAATTCACGGCTGGCATCTCTGAACTCCGGAGCGAAACGCTGGAAGGCGCTGCTCTACTCGAGGCAGCCTCGCAGCGGGCGCACGATCGCACGGATTCTGCGCGGTTACTGGAGCTCTCCAAGCGCATCTGCAGAGCCGGTAACACCGAGATCAACGAGATCGCACAATCCGGAGAGCTCGAGATGTTAATGGCGACTTACTCGGACCGCGCCGGCGCGACACAATATGCACCGGCTCCGCGCGTCATTGTCGATCGTCCAGCGGCGCAAACCGGGGCATGGTATGAATTTTTCCCGCGCTCCGCGCAAGGCCGCGGCGACCGTGGATCGACGTTTCGAGATTGTTTGCCACGGGTCGACGACGCCAGGGCAATGGGTTTCGATGTCATTTATTTTCCACCTATTCACCCGATTGGGCATACAAATCGCAAAGGTCGCAATAATTCAATCGAGTGCGAGCCTGATGGCCCGGGTGTGCCGTGGGCAATTGGCAGCGAAGCAGGCGGACACAAAGCAGTCGAGCCCGCACTCGGCACGCTGGCCGATTTTGACTGGCTTCAAAAGCAAGTCCGAAAACGCGGAATGGAAATCGCGCTCGACTTCGCAATCAACTGCTCACCGGATCATCCTTACGTCAAAGAGCATCCAGATTGGTTCTACAAGCGCCCGGACGGCACCATAAAATACGCCGAGAACCCGCCGAAGAAATATGAAGACATCTATCCATTGAACTTTCGATGCGAAAACTGGCGCGAGCTATGGGCAGAAATGAAGAGCATCGTCCTTTTTTGGGCCAAGCGCGGCGTACGGATCTTCCGTGTCGATAACCCACACACCAAACCGGTCGCGTTCTGGGAATACTTAATCGAGGGCGTGCGCGCCAAATATCCGGACGCGATCTTCCTCGCCGAAGCGTTCACCAGACCCAAGATGATGAAGGCCTTGGCCAAAGCCGGTTTCAACCAGAGCTACACGTATTTTACGTGGCGAAATTCGAAACGTGAGCTCATCGAATATTTCACGGAGCTAACGGAGACCGACATGAGCGAATATTTTCGCGCTAATCTTTGGCCAAACACGCCGGATATTTTACCGTTTGTGCTTCAGGATGGCGGCCGGCCGGCGTTTATGATTCGCGTGCTCCTTGCCGCCACGCTCTCAACACTGTACGGCATCTACAGCGGCTACGAGCTGTGCGAGAACGAGGCCCCACCGGGTCGTGAGGAGTACCTCGATTCAGAAAAATATCAGTGGAAAGAACGCGATTGGGATGCGCCCGGAAACATCAAGGATTGGATCACGCGGTTAAACAAAATACGGAAAGAAAACCGCGCGCTCCACTTTTACGATAACTTGCGGTTTTACCACGCGGACCATGACGCGATCCTGTTTTACGGCAAAATGACGCCTGCGCGCGACAATATCGTTCTCGTTGTTGTGAATCTCGATCCGCATCGGAAACAGAATTCTTATATCGACGTGCCAATCGACCAGTTCGGGCAAATGGAGAGCGACCTGTATCAAATGCACGATTTACTCAGCGACGCGCGCTACACCTGGCGAGGTCGCCAAAATTACGTTGAGCTCGATCCGGAAATTCAACCGGCCCACATTTTCCGCGTTCGTCGCTGGGCCGGCGGCGATCAATTTGTTTAGCAACCCGGTAAGTCAGTCTGTGTTTAGTCTCTGAGTTGTGTATTTGCATCCAACAACGCTCCGTTTATCGTAACAAAATTCTTGGCATGAAGATTTCATCCCTGGTGCTTGCCCTGCTGGCGGGCGCAACTCCTTTGCTGGCACAGGAAGCCACGCCTCCTCTCGTGCCTGATACACACTCGGAGACGATCATGGACACCCTTATCAAAGCCGGGCCGGTAATGGTACCGCTCGTTCTCTTGTCGATCTTTTCCGTCATGCTCGTGATCGTTTATTTGATGACGATCCGCCGTGGCGCCGTTGTTTCGAGTGGTTACATGGCCACGGCCGATGCCCTTTTGCGCAAACGGGATTATTTGGGGTTGCTCGCTGTTTCCAATCGCCACGGGGAAGCCATCGCGCGGGTCGTGCAAAAGATCCTCGATTTCACAACCAAAAATCCGAATGCGGATTTGCAGCAAGTTCGCGAGATCGCTGAGACGGAAGGAACGCGAGTCGCGGCCAGTCTAAATAACCGCGTGATTTATCTTGCCGATATCGGAATGATCGCGCCGCTGCTCGGTCTGCTCGGTACGGTCTTCGGAATTATCCATTCGTTCGGTGCGCTTGGTTCCGATCTCGGGACAGCGCGTTACGTGGCTCTTTCGCGAGGGATTAGCCAGGCACTCGTCAACACCGCGGCTGGGTTGGCTATCGGAATTCCGGCGATGATGTTTTACGCTTTTTTCCGCGGCCGGGCCCAAAAGTTGATTTCAGATTTGGAAGCTGCCACGACCCACGTTTTGGCTTTGCTTTCTTTGCAATATGGCAAACGAAGCGAGCGAATGCCCGTGCTGATCGAGGACGAACTTTAAACGGGCCATCGCCCTGGCAATCCGCAAGATCGACATCGCCTTTCACATCACATGAATCTGCGTGGCCATGCGCCTCTGCATCATCCCGGTATTCAACTGGCGCCGCTTGTTGATGTCTTGTTGCTGTTGTTGATTTTTTTCCTGTTGACTTGGAACGCGGCTCGAAATGAGAACGAGCTTGACGTTAAAGTGCCGAAGGCTTCGGCCGCGAAAGAGCAAGCTTCGCCGATTGGGGATGTGGTTGTGAATGTGAAAGCGGACGGAAACGTCGTCGTGAACCGCCGCACCCTGAGCTCCCCCGAATTGGGCGAATTGCTGAAAAGCCTAGTTCAACTCAACGCCGACCAGGCGGTGGTCATCCGAGGCGATGAGGCCGGTGCTTACAAAAACATTATCGGTGTCTTAAATATTTGCAGCGAAGCCGGGATCACGAATGTAGCTTTCGCGACAGCGAAATGAAAATCACGCGCAGCGCATCCGGTCTTCTCGGATTGGCAATGCTGCTTTGGACTGCGGATACCGGCCTCGCTCAATCGCCGCCCGAAGTGCGTCGGGCTCGGCCGATAGATGAGCCGCCGGTCGCGCGGGCTCTCCCGCTCGAGGAACCGCCAACGCCAGTTCCTCGCCGTTCAGCGGAGGAACCTTCCGAACCGGCAGCGCAGGATACCGAAGCACCTGACCGCCGCCAACTCGACTACGCGAACGCGCTCTTTACCCGCAAGCTCTACGATCTCGCTGTCCCGGAGTATCAGAAATATCTGGACGATTACCCGGGCCGCTCCGGCCGGGCGAACGCGTATTTTTCGCTTGGTGAATGCTCTCGGAATCTGAATCGTCCATCAAACGCTCGTACGAATTTCCAAAAAGTCCTCAGTGATTATGGTGACAGCGAATTTGCTGGACCGGCTGCGTACGCACTGGCCGAGATGGCTTTCACGCAGAAGGATTATGCTGCCGCCCTTCCGCTCTTCCACCGTTCGGCCGCAAAATCAAAGGAATCAGCCGTGGCGCTTTCCGCGCGGTATTTCGAGGCGCGTTGCCTCGAAATCCTCGGCCGCAAAGATGAAGCCTCCGATATTTATCAGGAGGTTGCTGCGACTGGAAATCCGAATCCCTATCGCGAGGACGCGCGATTGACGGCAGCGTCCATTCTCGTTGGACGCGGCAGAAAAATCGATGCGCTGAAGCAATACGAAGCTCTTTCAAACGAAACGCAAAAACCGACCTTAAAAGCGGAGGCGGCTGTGCGCGCCGGCATGATCGCTCTCGATCTTGTGCAAGCGGATAAGGGCAAGATCGACAAGGCAATGGTCGATAGAGCCGCAGGCTTACTGCAAAAGGGCCGAAGCCTTCCGGAAGCGGGAAAGTTCCGGGCAATCGCGCAGGTGGGGTTGCGCCGATTGCAATACCAATCGGGTCAATACGCGCAGCTGCTGACTGATTACAAGAAAGAGCAGGAAAAGCTTCCGGAGGCGGCCCAGGCTGAAGTGATGTTGCTCGCCGCAAACAGCGAGCGGCAACTTGATCACGCCGACAAAGCTGAAGAGCTTTATCGCCAGATTATCGCCAAATATCCGGATCGAGAAGAGGCGAAAGACGCGGCCTATCAGCGATTGATCAACATCTACAACTCGGATCCATCCACGCTTCTTGCGGAAGTGGAGGAGTTTCTCAAAACGAATCCTACCGGCGAGCGCGCGGACCAAGTGAAGCTCTTGAAGGCGGAAGCGCTCTACAAACAACAAAATTACACGGAGGCGGTGCCGATTTATGCCGAGCTGCGCGCCTCCCAGCTTTCGCCAAAGTTGCGCGCCGAATCGGCCTATAAACTTGGCTTGTGTTACGTCCAGACGAAGAATACTTCCGCGCTTGTCGAAGCTTTCACGTATTACCTACAAACATTTCCAGATAACCCGCAGGTGCCTGCGGTTTTGGCTCAGCGCGCTTTGGCTTACGAACAAGATAAGAATTACAACGCGGCGCTGTCCGATTTAGACATCATCATTACAAAATATCTCAGCGCGCGGGAGCGGGAGGCGGCGTTGCAAATGAAAGCATTGATTCTCGGGCAACAGGAGAATGCGAAGGGCATGAGCGACACGTTTCGCCAGCTCCTGAAAGAATACCCGAAGAGTCCGGTCGCAGCCCAGGCACAATATTATATCGGTAAGGCAGCGTTTGAGGGCAAAGACTACAAAACCGCGATGGCCGCGCTCAACGCCGCGCGTCAACTCAACAAAGAGCAATTCTATAATCTCGCGACGCTTCGGCTGATCTTGTCCCAGTTTTATTTAAAAGATCGGCCTGCTCTGACCAAAGAAGTGAACAATTTTATGGTCAATAGTCCGAACGTGAATCCGCCACCAGAAGTTCTTGAATGGCTTGGGATTGAATATTTCAACGAGAAAAATTACGAAACGGCCGAAAAATACCTGAGTGCTTTGGGAAAGATCGACAATCGTGGCAGTGTAAAGCCCGACTTTTGGTTTTATCTCGGAGACGCCGCCACGAAACTGAAAAACTTGCCTGAAGCCGAGGATGCGTTTGGCAAATATTTGCAGACCGCCAAAGATCCGGCGGGAAAAGCGAAAGTGTTGCTCGCGCTCGGCGCGGTGAAAATCGGCGCGCACAAAGTGGACGACGCGCAGAAGATTGCCGAAGAAATTATGTCGCTGCAGCCGGAGGGTCGTGTGAGTGCTGAGGCGCGTTTGCTGGCGGGGGACGTTCAATTGGAGCGCGGAAATTTCGATGATGCGGGCAAGGTTTTCACGAGTGTCGCTTTGCTCTACGATGATCCAGCTATCACTCCCCGCGCATTGAATAAGGCAGCCTCGGCCTATCAACGCGCTGGTAAAACGGATGAAGCAGACCGGCTGGCTCGGGAACTACGGGAAAGATATCCGAATTACGTAGGTGGTTAGATCGACATCTGCGGGCGGAGCAAGCGCTCGGCCGCTACGTCTAAGCTCCAGAGAAACTTCAATTATCAGAACTCGAAATATCGGCGTGGAATTTACCTTTCGTTGTCAGTTGGAATTTCCCTGAATATCGGCGTTTGGACTTTGGAGCTTTGCTCGCATCGACAAACAAGGTTGTCAGTGCGTGCACAATTTGATTGCATCGGCGGGTGGCTAAACTTCGCCCCTTGCTCGCAGAATTTATCGGAACCTTCGCGCTGATCTTCGTCGGCATCGGTGCGATCAAAACTGCCGGACACGATGTCGTCGCTGTTGCCCTTGCTCACGGTCTCACGATCGCCGCGTTTGTCTCAGCTACGCTCCACATTTCCGGTGGTCAATTGAATCCAGCTGTGACCTTCGGCTTGGTCTGCGGCGGCCACATGACATGGTCAGAGGCGTTTCGGTACTGGATCGCGCAATTGCTCGGCGGAATCGCGGCTGCGTTGATTTGCCTCGGTTTGTTCGGGCGCGATGTGGTCGTTACTGGAACTCCGCAGCTTGCCATTAATCTGACGGCTGGGCAGGGAATTCTGGTGGAAGGAATTCTGACCTTCTTTCTCGTCTTCGTGGTCCACGGAACCGCCGTGGACCCGCGCGGACGCGGTCTGGCCGGTTTTGCCATTGGGGCGACCATCACACTCGATATTTTGTTCGGGGGCCCTCTTACCGGCGCGGCAATGAATCCCGCCCGAGTATTTGGTCCAGCGGTCGCAGCAAATTTTTGGCATGACCATTATGTTTACTGGGTTGGACCGTTCGTCGGGGGAGGGCTTGGCGGTTTTGTTTATCGCATCTTCATCGAGCGGAAACCTGCTGGCCGCATTGAGACGCTAACCGTCGAGTAGTTAAATCGCGATCGCGAGTGTTTCGAGGGGAAGCGGCGCGAGAAATTTCTTTGCGTTCTCGATTTGCAGGACCGGCCGCGCTAATTGGGCAACGAGAAAACTGAGATCCGGCGTGAGTGCAATCCCGGCTTGCGCGATAATTTCACATTGGCTGAGCTGTTCGATCACGCGCGAAAGCTTCGGCGTAAGATCTCGATTGTCGCTAAATTGGATGGTGCAAATGCCAGGCGCACTCGCTTCTACATACGGAGAAAGCGTGAAGGCATAATGAAGCAAAATTTCGTCGATCAATTTTTCTTGCGATCGAGCGCGTGTTTTCACGATCAGACTTAGACATCGCGCCAACCCCTGGCTCGGGGTCATGCCTTTGTGGACACCGGCGTTTTCTGCAGCCTCGTTAAGTTGAATGATCACTGCTTTTGCTTGATCATCGAGCAGGGCGAACGGTTTTGAGCACAACGCCAGTTGATGGCGCATTGCGGCTTGCAAATAAAAGTTTGGCAAATAAATCGTTGCAAACATTAATTCGCGATGGCGTTTTCCTGCCCAAGGAGATGCGATCGTTGCACCCGAATTCGCAGCTGCGAAGTCGCCTCGTCTTCTTGAAAAGTTTCCAGGCTCCAGGAATTTTCGAGAACGATTTTGAGTTGCGCGCTGCTCACCATGCCGTGCCGTGACAGAACCAGACATGCAGTCGGCGATGATTTTACCAACCGTTGCAAGCGATACCAGGTCGTCTGCGGAATTTTGCGTAATTCTTCCGGTGGATTGAGAACGAGATCGATAATCACCAGCGGGAAGTTGCCATCACGCAACAGGAGATCGGCAGCCTTGAGCGCCTTGAGTGCTTTGCTGCAACGCACCCAAAGAAGATTGCGCAAACGTACTTTGCCCAGTTCGGCTAAGGCGGACGGATCGAACGAGTCCCGCCCATCAATCAAGGCAAGGAAATAGCGATCGCGATGTGCGGCCTGGAGAAGCGCCTGGATAAACGAGGCGCTTCCCGCGCTTATTTGCGGGCTGATCAATTCGGTGATGGCGCCTCTGGGCAATCCGCCGCCGATTGCTTGATCGACAAACGATAAACCTGTAGCTAAACGCGTAGCCGCTGGGAAAGGCGGCTGCGGAAAACGCTCAGCAAGAAGTTTCCGAAGATCGACAATTTTGCCACTCGGAGCCATTTTTTAAAAATGGCACGAAGCGCAAAAATGTTCAAGTGAACATTATCTGGATTTCCGGCGCTCTTGCTTGCGCACTAACGACATCATCACCCCCTGAATCTTTAACTCGCGCGCTGGGCTGAGATTCGGATAACGCGGATTCTCCGCCTTTAAATACGGCCTGCCATGTTCCACGACGTAACGCTTCAAAGTCGTTTCACCATCAATTAAAGCCGCCACGATATCGCCGTTCTGCACATCTTTGCGGTCCTCCAAAATCACAATGTCTCCATCGACAATATGGGCACCGATCATCGAATCGCCGCGCACCCGCAAGGCAAAGGTCTGTCCGTTTTTCGAAACATTCGCTGAGCGTGCGTCGAGAGAAACGTGTCCCTCGATCGTTTGTTCGGTCAACGTCGACATGCCGGCGGGAATCTCTCCATAGATCGGGACATCCGTAATCCGGATCTTTTGCATCGGCGTGATCAGGGCGCGGGCTTTGCGTGCATGGCGATTGAGGAAGCCTTTGCGTTCGAGTGCGGCAATGTACTGCATCACCGACGTCTGGCTCGCAAACCGAAAATGCTTTTGAATCTCGCGCGTGCTCGGCGTGATGCTTTTTTCCCGCTGCTCGCTTTGGATGAAATCGAGAACGCTTTTCTGACGACGTGTCAGCATGCTTTATGATCGCCGAACTTGCCGACCGCGCAAGTTCAAATGAACAGATATAGTCTCTTGTATTTAAACAGCGAAACTTTCCCCACACGAGCAATGCGCGACCGCATTCGGGTTGGTGACTTTGAAACCGCCTTTTTGCAGGTCATCGCTGTAATCGAGCACCGAACCGCTAACGAAAAGTGCGCTCTTTGGATCGACAACCACGCGCACGTTGGAGGCCTGAATTAAGATATCGCGGTTAGCAGGGCCCTCCACCAGATCCATGGTGTATTGGAGGCCTGAGCATCCGCCGCCGATCACAGCGAGGCGCAATGCGCCGTTTGGTTTACCCTTTTCCTCAAGCAGCGACGCCAATTTGCGCGACGCGGCCTCGGTCACTTTAACCAGTCGCTCGTTGCCGATCTTATAGTTGATTGTCGAGGATCCGGTGATCATGAGAAAATCAGGACGTTACGAGAGCAACACCTTCCTGTTCGTTGCTGGTTCTGTTGTCGCTATTAAAGATATTTTCCTCCGCGATTCTCTCAACTTCGGCCAGGGTCGAAACGTGTGAGAATTTTTCGCGCAGCCGTTTGGCGTCAGGCATGGCCCGCGAATAGGCCATCAGGCGTGCGCGCATCGAGCGAATCGCGGCTTCCTCCGTACCCCAGTCATGAACAGCGAGTTGGCAATGCCGGAGGACTAAGTCCCATCTCTCGAATAAACTTGGCGGAGTGGTGATCTTCCCGGTGGCGAGGTACTGTTTGGATTGTCTGAAAATCCACGGGGCGCTCATCGCCGCGCGGCCGATCATGGCGCCAGCGATCCTGGTTTCACGGCGGCGTTTCGCCACTTCGGGGGCGCTGGCGAGGTCACCGTTTCCGATGACAGGAATTGGAACCGATCCGGCCACTTCGGCGATGACCTCCCAATCGGCTGCACCGGCATAACTCTGCGCGCGGGTGCGTCCGTGTACCGTGATCGCCGCGATTCCTGCATCGAGAAGGATACGCGCGACACGCGGCGCATTGATCGACTCTGCGTCCCAACCGATGCGAATCTTGGCGGTGACCGGTAGCGGCGCGACGGCGCGAACTACTGCGGCCGCGACAGTGGCCAGCGTCGGGCAATCTTTTAGCAACGCGGAGCCGCCATTTTTCGCGACCACTTTGTTGACCGGACAACCGAAATTGAGATCGATAAAATCCGGGCGCACCCAATCAATCACCTGGCGCGCGGCTTCGGCCATGTGCTCGGCATCGGCACCGAAGAGTTGCACGCCGATTGGTCGCTCGATCTCGTCGAAGTCGAGGTATTCGCGTGTCCGTTCATTGCGCCGAAAAATTCCTTCGGCCGACACGAATTCAGTCGTGAGGACATCGGCGCCGTATTCCTTGCAGAGCTGCCGAAAAATTTTGTCGGACACACCGGCCATCGGCGCGAGATAAAGCGGAAAGCGATTGGAAAACCAAGGTAATGCGGACAACATATCGATCTGTCAACGGTGCGCGGCGGTTTGGAGCAGGCTTGCGACTTCATTTTGAACGCCTTCCAGTTCATCGAGCCGCAACCGCGGATCGGGCACGATGAAGACGTCGCCGGTCGCTCCGTGTTCGTAAATCAAGAGGCGCCCATTCGCGGCTGCTTCGGTCTTAATTTGTTTCAGCACGCGTTTGCGCTCGAGCATGGCGGCGAGCACATAACATGCGCTCGGGTTCGACGTCTCCGATGAAATTAATCGGCGAAAAAGCTGCTCCGCATTCTCTTTGGGCAAAGGCTCGGGCGATGGCGCCGGCAACGGTTCATAGCGGGATTTCCAAAACGAAAATGGCTGAATATTCTCGTTCCGATTTTGCCACGCTTCTTCGCTCAAATCTTCACGCCGATAACCGCCGGCGTCGTGAAAAAGCAGCGTATAGAAATATTCCCCGGTCACAAAGGGCCGACGAGTGACGGCACAGGCATCGGCGCGACGCTTGACGGCCCATTCGTTTGGCAGTGGAGTCATTGCGCAACTATACGTCGCGCCGCGAAAAGATGAAAGCTGAGCGCTTCGCGGTTGGAAGCCCGCAGATAGAGCAAATAGAGACCGATTGCGGTGAAAAGAATATTTGGCGTCCACGCCGCCACCCAGGGAGAGATGCGATCTCCTTCGCCGAGCGCGAGGAAAAGATGAGTGAGAAAATTCATGGAGAAAACGAGAACGACCGCGGCCGCGACGCTGGACAAAACGCCGCGGCGCGAATAGCCGATTCCAAGCGGGGCCGCGATACAGACGACAACCAGACAGGTCCACGGCAGGGCGAGACGATACTGAAGATGTGTCCGGAACGGCGCCAGAAGAGTTGCCGGAAAATCGGCGTTGAAATGCAGATATTCCCGCAGCTCTGGCAAGCTGAGGAATTCCGCCCGTTCGTTTGCGCTTCCGAGCCGAAAAGGTGTTTCGCTCCAGTGCTCGACCTTGAGCGAAGGATAAAGCTGCTCGTCGATGATGTTTCCGGCGCGATCGTAGTGAACCACTTTTGCGTTCTCGAGATCCCAGGTTTTTGTGTCTGGCCGATAAAAGGCACGGATCGCCAGATAATTGATGAGGATGTTGCCATTCGCGTCCTGCTGGAGCACCTGCACATTGTTGAACGTATTGCCGCCGTGACGAAAATTTTGAACAAACCAGGTGCGGGCGTCGGTTCGGTTCCGAAAAATTTGCCCCTGAATAAAGGCCTCCGGGCGCGCACGCGCTTCGGTGAGAAACGTCTTGCGGGCCAGCTCGGCATGGGGTGCAAGTGAATAGTTTAGCGTCATGCTTGCCGCTACGGTAAGCAGGCCCATTCCAATCAACGGCAGGAGAACGCGCGGAAGACTAACACCTGCGGTGAGCATCGACACAATTTCATTCGCACGCGACATTCGTCCCAGCGTAAAAAGGAGCGCGAGCAGGAGCGACACCGGCAGCAGAATGATAAACACTTGCGGGACCTGCGTGGCGTAATACCGGACGGCGAGCAAGAGACCAATGTGCTCGTCGATAAATGTCGAAATATTGTCGCTCACATCGAAAATGAGCCAGATCGAGATAAAGCCTGCAATACAGTACAAATAAACCTGCAAAAAATTGCGGACGACGTAGCGATCGAGGAGTCTCACGGAGTAGTTTAAGATTAAATTTCGATGATCGCGTTGAAAGATTCTCTGGGCACCGACTTTGTCGAACGAATTCGGACAATTTTTTCCGAGAATGGGCGGCTCTCAAAGGCAAAGAATTTCGAATTTCGCCCGCAACAGCAGGAAATGGCGGCAGCCGTGGCGCGGGCGCTGGAAGAAGAGCGGCATCTGGTAGTCGAAGCGGGAACTGGCGTCGGCAAATCGCTCGCCTATCTCGCTCCGGCGATTTTGTTTGCACTTGAGCAGCACAAAAAGGCGATCGTTTCGACCCACACGATCAATCTTCAGGAACAACTCCTTTACAAAGACATTCCCATTTTAAAGAAGATTTTGCCGGTCGAGTTTGAAGCAGCCCTCATGAAAGGCCGGCAAAATTATCTTTGCCCGCGCCGGTTGGAACGCGCGCTCCAGCAGGCAAACGAGCTTTTCACCGGGCCGGAGCAAAATGAGCTGACGAGACTGGCCGAATGGGCGCGCACGACTCGTGATGGATCGCTTAGCGATTTGTCAGTCGAGCCTGATCCGAAAGTTTGGACACAAGTTTGCAGCGAGCCGCACATCTGCACAGGAAAAAGCTGCGGACAGCAATCGAACTGTTTCTACCAGCAAGCCCGCAAGCGGCTTCTCTCGTCGGATGTGATCGTGATTAACCACACGCTGCTTTTTATGCTTTTGGGAAGTCCGGACGCACAGGAGGACCGCGAAAGTGGTTATCTTTTTCCGAACGACTTCATCATTTTCGACGAAGCGCACACGGTCGAGCAAGTCGCCTCGCGGCAGATCGGCATCGGCATCTCACAATACGGGCTGAGATCGACAATCCAACGGCTCTACAACGCGCGTACGCACAAGGGTCTGTTCACGGTCATGCGAGACGCAATCGGCGTGAGATTGGCGGCCGACCTCGTCGACGAATTGGACAGGTTTTTCGCAGCAATCGAATCATCCTGCGATTTCCGAAAGGGCCGTGAATTTCGTGTTCGCGCTCCCGAATTTGTCCCCGACACGATCACCGGGCACCTGACCGGATTGCAGGCGCGTATCGCCGAAGTGGCCAGACGCGCCGATGATGAATTTCTGAAGGCGGAATTGCAGGAACTTGGCCGGCGGATTCGCGATGCCCGCGACGGCACGGTCATTTTCCTAGAACAAAACGCCCGCGAACACGTTTATTGGGTCGAACGCACCGGCAAGACCGCGCAGTTTCTCTCGCTGAACGCGGCGCCCATCGACATCGCGCCGGTCCTGCGCCGCATGATTTTTCGTGAAAGCTGCTCTTGCGTAATGACCAGCGCGACTCTCTCAGTCGGCCGTCCTGATCTCGCCTATTTTCGTCAGCGCATCGGGGCAGATGAAATCGAACCGGTGCTGCTCGGGAGTCCGTTCGATTTTCGCACGCAGATGAAAATCTTCATCGTGCGAAAAATGCCGGACCCGCGCGACACAGGCTATGAGGAAGCGCTCGAGCATTGGATCGCGCATTTTGTCGAGGAAACGGACGGACGCGCGTTTGTCCTTTTCACGAGTTATCGCGGCATGCAGCAGGTGGCCGATCAAATGCGGGAATTTTTTTCGCGAAAGAAATTGAATCTTCTTGTCCAAGGCGGAGGCGCGCCGCGCGGGAAATTGCTCGAGCAATTCAAAACAACACCGCGAAGTGTCCTCTTTGGGACCGACAGTTTTTGGAGCGGTGTCGATGTTCCCGGCGATGCGCTATCCAATGTGATCATCACTCGGTTGCCTTTCGCCGTGCCGGATTATCCCCTGATCGAAGCGAAACTCGAGCTTGTGGAAGAGCGTGGCGGCGATGCATTCACCGAATATTCGTTGCCGGAAGCGATTCTGAAGCTTCGTCAGGGTGTGGGACGTCTGATCCGAACGAAGAAGGATCAGGGTATCATCGTCATCCTCGACAACCGGATCGTGACTAAGCCGTACGGGCGCGCGTTTCTAGCGGCATTGCCGAAATGTCCTGTGGAGATTCTTTGAGGGAACGCGCCAATCTTGTGATGATCCGGCGCTGAAGCGATGAAACTTGGCACTTTAGTTTCGAAGACGCCGCTTCACTTGGGGGCGCACTGGTGGATGCTGGCGGTCACGGCTCTCTTGTTCGTTCTGGTGGCGGTCTTTGTCGATCTTAAACCAGTTGTGGAAGAGAGTTTTTTCTTTTCCACCCGCGATCCCGGATTCGGGCAATCCAAAAAGATCGAGAAACGCTTTCCGTCGCAACCGCAGCTTATCCTGGCCGTGTCTTCCAGGGACATTTCATCACCCCGATACCTGGACCGGATCCGAAGGCTCACTCAACAGGTCCAGGCGATCGACGCGGTCAGCACGGTCAAGAGTTTGACCGCCGGGCCAAAGAGTTTTCAGGATGCATTGGCGAGCCCGTTCTGGAACCGGCTGTTGATAGCCAAAGACCGCAAGTCCACCAATGTCATCGTGTTTCCCGAGTCCGGCGATCCCGAGAAACTCATCCTCCGTCTGGAGCGCATCGTGCATGAGTTGGACGAGAGAGACTTTCAAATTCACATCGCCGGCACGCCTTACGTCGTGGAGATGCTCCGACGGAGCTTGGCCCATGATTTCCGCTACTTCAGTCTGACGGCGTTGATTTTGTTTGGACTGACCATGGCGGCGATGTTCCGGTCCGGTCGAGTGTTTCTGGGAATGCTCGCCACCTGTACGAGCGCCGTTTTGTTGACGTTGCTCGTGCAGCAGATGTTCGGCAAACGCATCGGGGTCCTGACCGTCAATCTCGGCACGATCGTTTTTATTGTCGCCTTGTCCCACCTGGTCTACATGACCTTCAACTGGCAAACGCTGGCCGACCGCACGCACCGCCTCGGTAAGGAATCGCCTGACCTCGCGGCGGACGCGCGTCGTATGACGTTTCCACCTTCATTTTGGTCGATGGTCTGCGCATCGCTTGGGTTTGGCAGCCTGCTCATTGTTCAGGCCAAGCCGCTGCGCGAACTCGGGTTCGGAGGCGTGCTCGGAACCGTCGTCGCGTTCCTTTGCGCCTACGCGATGTATCCGTCCTTTCTGCGTTGGGCCGTGCCACGTAGGAGCAAAATTGTGGAGGCGGAACCTTCCCACGCATTTTGGGCGCGCCGCTTTCCATTGCTCTCCTTAGTCGTGATTCTGGCCAGCGCTGGGTTGGGATTTGGGCTGACACGGGTAAACACCGACCCGAGTTTGCTCGATTATTTCAAACCGCACCAGGAACTGCGCGACGGCCTGGAATACGTCGACCACAACGGCGGCTGCAACCCGCTTAACCTCGTTGTGTCCGCAGCCGACGGCAGCAAACTGAACACCGACGCCGCTTACCAGAAGATGTGGACGCTGCACGGAGCGCTCGAGAACTACAAAGACGTCGGCACGGTGATTTCGCTGCCCACGCTTCTGGCCGAAGGCGACCGGACGCCGTTCTCATTTTTCATCAGCTACGAAAAGATGATGGAGATCATGGCTCAACCGAAGTACGCGCGTGTCTCCAAAAGTTTTGTCACCGAAGATCGCAGCCAGGCAATGTTCCTCCTCCGCATGGTCGAGGAGCGCCGTGACAAATATCGAGTAAATGTTGTCGACCATCTTCGTGTGATTGCTCGGAAACACGGATTCAAGCCGGAACTCGTCGGCGGCATTTACTATTTGCAAGGGCGACTGGCGCAGCTGGTCGCTTCCAGCTTGGTCACCGGTCTGTTCTGGCTGAATCTGTTATTCATCATTATCGCATGGATCGTTGCCCGGTCCTTTCGCGGCGCGGTGGCGATGATCGTGAGCCTGACGCTGGTTCCGTTATGCATGCTTGGCGGCATCGGCTGGTTGCGCGTGCCGATGGACGTCATCTCGGCCCCGGCCACCAACGTCTGCATCGGCATCGCGATCGACTCGATGATTCATCTTGTCTTCGGCGTCCGTCGTGCGCAACGCGATGGAAAGAGCGGTTGGCCGGCCTGGATCGCTGGGCGCGAAGAACAATGGCGCGGGATCGTCTATTCGGATGTCATCTTCGCTGCCGGCTTCGCCATTTTCGTGCTCTCGAATTTCCCGCCGACGCAACGTTTCGGTCTGGTCGTGCTCGCCGGGTGTATCATCGACATCCTGGCAAACCTGTTCGTGTTACCGCTCCTCGGCGGCGCTCAGTGGAAAAAGAAGTGATCCTCGACAATTGGATCGTCAGCAGGCGATATGGCCCGCGGTTTCATGCAAGCCCAGCCTAAATGTCTGAAATAATCTGACGTTTGCGCGGGTGTGACGTTCACTTGAACGTATTACGTTTGGCACTAAATTGAGCGCATGAAGCGCTCTGCTGAGTCGAATTCCGCGGCGGCCAAAAATCGAGAAGACGAGATTCATCAAATATTAGAGATCCTGCACAAGTGGGGGATTCATACCCTCGGGCAGCTCGTCCGCCTCGATAAGGAGCAGCTCCGCGCTCGACTTGGTCCGGAAGCGGTCCGAATGTGGGAACGGGCGAACGGGCAATCCAATCGGCCGCTCAAGCTCGTCCGACAACCTGAGTCATTTGAAGAAAGTTTCGAATTTGAAAACGAAATCGAAACGGCTGAGCCGCTCCTGTTCATGCTGCGTCGTTTTTTGCAGCAATTCTTCTTTCGACTGAGCGCGATCTACCTCGTCACAAAAGAACTCAGGCTGCAGATTACGTTTTCAAACAAGCAGCATTACGAACGCTGTTTCAAAATTCCGCAGCCGACGAACGATGTCGATCTTCTCTTTCAGATGCTGCACACCCATCTCGAGAATTTTAAATCGGAATACCCGATTACCGCTGTTTCGTTGGAAGCCAAGCCAACTAAAGCGTCGCAGCAACAATTTGGTTTGTTTGAAATACCTTTACGCGATCCAAATCAACTCTATGAAACGCTGGCCCGATTGATCGCTTTACTGGGCAGTGACCGTGTCGGCACTCCGGTCTTGGAAGAAACACATCGATCTGACGCATTTCAGATCGAACCATTTTCCTGCGAGGCTGGAGAGTCCGTTGTCCCCAGCGGAGAGCCTCCCGATGCGCTGAGGACAGCGCACACTACAACGGCGTTGCGACGATTTCGACCGGCCGTATCTGCATCCGTTTTTCTATCAGAAAATATTCCTGCTCACCTTCGAAGCGCGAAGGTCAACGGCAAAGTTGCACAGCAAAGCGGTCCTTATCGCGCATCCGGGAATTGGTGGGACGAAAAGATTTGGTCGCGGAGTGAATGGGATTTGCAATTGGAGAATGATATTTTGGTGCGCTGTCACAAGAGTGGGGAGATCTGGGCGATCGATGGTGTTTACGACTGATGATTGCCGTTTATGCCATACATCGAGTTACATGCATGCAGCGCTTTTAGCTTTCTCCGGGGCGCTTCATTTCCGGAGCAATTAGCCGAGACCGCAGCCGAGTTGGCAATGCCGGCGATGGCGTTGCTCGATCGCAACGGCGTTTACGGTGCGCAACGGTTTTCCGTCACAGCGCGTGAGCACAATGTGCGCCCGATCATCGGCTGCGAATTGTCGATGGAAGATGGCACGATTCTTCCGGTCCTGGTCGCAAACCGCACCGGTTACAAAAATCTTTGCCAACTCCTTACGCAGGCGCATTTGCGCAGCGAGAAAGGAAAATGCGCGATTCAGTGGAATGAGCTGCCGCAATTCGCCGAGGGACTGGTCGCGCTTTTTGGTAGCGCGTGCGCTACCCAGCCCGAAGATCGCGCGCAGTTTTTCATCCATACGTTAGGTCGAGAAAATGTTTTTGTTGAAATTCAGCGACATTTTTTGCGCGGAGAGAAACGTATTAATCAGCAACTTGTCGATCTTGCCGCGCATTATCGATTACCGATCCTGGCCACGAACGGTGTGCAGCACGCCCGGCCTCGCGGGCGAGAGGTCCTTGATGTTTTCACCTGTATTCGCGAGCACACGCATCTGGATGCTGCCGGGAAATTGCTCACCCGAAACAGCGAACGACACTTAAAAGGTGACGCGGAGATGCGCGAACTCTTTCGCGATCTGCGGGAAGCAATTGAAAACACCTCACGGTTGGCTGAGCGGCTGACGTTTTCTCTCGAAAACATCGGTTACGAATTTCCATCGTTTCCTGTTCCGGCGGGTCATGACATGGATTCGTTCCTGCGCACGATCGTATGGTTCGGGGCGCAGCAGCGTTATGCGGCGATTAGTACCAAGGTAAAACGGAAGCTCGAAGAAGAACTCGCGCTCATCAGCAAGCTCGGGTTCCCTGGCTATTTTTTGATTGTCTGGGACATCGTCAATTTCTGTCGTGAACACAACATCATGGTCCAGGGCCGGGGCAGCGCCGCCAATAGCGCTGTTTGTTATTGTCTCGGGATCACGCCGGTGGACCCGGTGAGCAGTCATCTGGTGTTCGAACGTTTTTTAAACGAGAGCCGGAAAGGCTGGCCCGATATCGATCTGGATCTTCCCAGCGGCGATCGGAGAGAAAGTGTGATTCAGGAAATTTATCGGCGCTACGGCAAACACGGCGCCGCAATGACGGCGAACGTGATCACCTATCGTGGTCGAAGCGCCGCGCGCGAAATCGGCAAGGCATTAAATTTTTCCCCGAGCATTCTGGATCGCTTCTCGCATCTCTTCGCAAACGGCGATTTTCCACACACGCTCGATCTCGCCTCGCAAATTGAACGGGCCGGTTTGCCGAAAAAACATTCGCGGATGCCGGCATTCATCTCGCTCTATCAGGCGATTTATGGCTTGCCGCGCCATCTCGGCCAGCATTCCGGCGGGATGATTATTTGCCAGAACAAACTGAGCTCGTTTGTGCCGCTGGAAAACGCATCGATGCCCGGACGTGTCGTTGCCCAATGGGACAAGGATGATTGCGAAGACCTTGGTATTGTGAAAGTGGATTTGCTCGGGCTTGGCATGATGTCGGTAATGCAGGATGCATTCGAATTATGCCGTGAACGCGGGCGGCCGCTCGATCTTGCCCACATTCCAACGGACGACCCCGCCACCTTCGACATGATGCAAAAAGCCGACACGATCGGTGTTTTTCAAATCGAAAGTCGTGCGCAAATGGCCACGCTGCCGCGGATGAAGCCGAAATGTTTTTATGATGTCGTAATCGAAGTCGCGATTATCCGGCCAGGTCCGATCCAAGGCGACATGGTGCATCCTTATCTGGCGCGCCGAGCCGGCCGCGAGCCGGTCACGTATTTCGACCCGCGATTGGAACCAGTCTTGGGGCGCACCCTCGGTGTCCCGTTGTTTCAGGAACAAATGCTTAAGATCGCCATGGTGATGGCGGATTTTTCGGGGGACGAAGCAGAAGAGTTGCGTCGCGCATTGAGTTTCCATCGCTCTGAAGAGCGGATGAACAAAGTCAGCGTCAAGCTGCGTGCGGCAATGGCGCGGAAAAATATCGCGGCAGATGTGATCGATAAAATCATCCAGTCAATCACATCATTTGCGCTCTACGGTTTCCCGGAATCGCATGCGATCAGCTTCGCGATTCTCGCTTATGGCAGCGCATATTTAAAAGTGCATCGGGCGCCGGAATTTTACGCGAGCCTGCTGAATAATCAGCCGATGGGTTTTTACACTCCGGCCACAATTGTGAAAGATGCGCGCCGGCACGGGTTGAAGATTCAACCGGTTTGTGTGCAGAAATCGACATGGCGCTGCGCAGTTGTTTCAGATGACGCCGTACGGCTGGGATTTTGCGTGGTGAACGGATTGCGGCAGGAACACGCGGAAGAATTTGTCCGGCAACGGCAAGATCGACAATTTGATTCGCTGGACGATTTCAAACGGCGCGTGTCGCTTTCAAAAGAGGAACTCCGTACGCTTGCCGCACTCGGCGCACTCAATTGTTTCGTCGCTCATCGGCGCGCGGCGATGTGGCGGGTAGAGGAACAAGCGCCAGAGGCGCTGTTTGCTGTAGCCGGGATCGGTGATCCCGGCTCTTCAACGAGTACGCTGTCCCCGACCGGGATCACCGATCCCGGCTACAGCGTGCCGCTCGCGCGAATGACGTTGCCGGAACGCGTGCGTGCCGATTACGAAACGATGAATCTGACGACCGGCCCACACCCGATGAAATTACTTCGCGAAAGTTTCCCCAATGTTTGGCGCGCAATCGATCTCGCTCAGGCACGGCACGGTGCAACTATTCAGATCGCCGGCAACGTGATTTGCCGTCAGCGCCCTGGCACAGCGAAAGGATTTGTTTTTATTAGTTTGGAAGATGAGACCGGGGTTTCAAATGCGATTGTCGATCCGGACTTATTTGAACGGTTTCGTCTTTTAATTACCGAAGAAGCATTTCTGCTGATCGAAGGCGAAGTACAGAATTCCGACAGGGTCGTTTTAATCAAGACCCGGAATATCAAGCCGCTCGCGCACGCGCAACTCCTGGGTGCTGATTCGCATGACTTTCATTAAGGTAGAGACGGCGCGCTGCGCCGTCCGCCATTTGTGGTCACTCTCCGG